>NZ_CP061313.1:300000-541034 GCF_018688235.1 Polynucleobacter sp. AP-Nino-20-G2 | reverse complement strand
CCTATCACCACTGACTAAACCAGCAAAGCTATAGGTCGGTGTGATGCTGGAGCTCACTGTGCCGTCATAGGTTTTCGTGACACCGGTATTGGTAATGGTTGGTGTCAGGGTTGCGCGCGTAATCGTACCGGCGACGGTTTTGCTCGTGGCATCTAATACATAGTCACCCGCAACCGAGCTCTTATTACCGGTAATGGCCGTAATCACTAAGCCAGCAGCGGTCACGGTAGTGGCATTGGCCACGTGGGCATCGTTGTACGTCGTGCCAGTATTGGTAATGGTCGCCGCGGTATCACCACTGACTAAACCAGCAAAGCTATAGGTCGGTGTGATGCTGGAGCTCACTGTGCCGTCATAGGTTTTCGTGACACCGGTATTGGTAATGGTTGGTGTCAGGGTTGCGCGCGTAATCGTACCGCTAGCTGGCGAGGTAATTGTTAAGGTGTAGTTACCCGCTTGCGTACCAGTCAAACTTAAGCCGCTATAAGTAATTGTTGTCGCAGTAGCTACGTGTGCACTGTTATAGGCAGCCGCTGCTGTGCCTGCGATGCTGACCGTATCACCGGTGTAGGCTTTGCCATCAACTGTCGTTCCAGCACCCGCTGCTTCAGCGGCACCTAAGGCGGCAGTGCCGCTAACAACTGCTGTAGTTGTACCATCATAAGTCTTACTATTTGGTACAGATAATCCGCTCATGGTGAGCGCTTTTGCAGTGATGGTGGCAGCGCCTGGAGATTGGATGGTGAGGCTGTAATTTCCAGCTTGCGCACCAGTCAAACTTAAACCGCTATAAGTTACGGTGCTTGCACTCGCCACATCTTTACTGTTGTAGGTCCCCACCGCTGTGCCCGCGATGCTGACCGTATCACCGGTATAGGCTTTGCCATCACTTGTCGTCCCAGCACCCACTGCTTCAGGGGCAGCCAAGGTGGGGGTGCCGCTAACAACGGCCGCAGTTGTGGCGTCATAGATCTTGCTATTTGGCACAGTTAAGCCACTCATGCTGAGTGCTTTTGCCGTAATGGTAGCGGTTGCACCAGAAGCATCAGTGACAGTGTAATTACCGGCATCAGCGCCAGTTAAGGTAAAGCCAGCGACACTCACCGCTTTATTAGTGCCGACATTCTTATCTGCATAGCTAGCGGTGGCCCCGGTTTTTACTAAGGTGAGCAGATCACCGGTGTAGTACTTATTATCACTAACAGAAGTGGAGCCATTGGTCAGCGCAGAGCTGGTAGTAGCGATGGTGGCGCCCATTGAGGCATCATAAGTCTTGCTAGTCGCCGTTGTACCAGTCACGGTAATGGCCTTCTGAACTACGGTCAAGGTGCCATTGCTAGCTGACAAGGTATACCCTAGACCAGCAGGACCTGAGCCAGAAATCGTGTAACTACCCACTTTTATTTTGCTTGCTGTTGAGTAAAGCGGACTGTTTAAACCGTATGAAGCAGCATCACCATTCACTAAGCCACTAGTCGCACCGGTAAGTGTTGGCACAGTATCACCATAGGTAATACTTTGGTTATCCGTTGTGATTGTTGCCGTCACTGCTTCACGATAAACCGCATATTTGCCACTTGTGCCAAGTACAGTCGTGAAGTTAGCTGTACCCACATTGCTCTTATAGCGGAAGTTACCAGTACCCGAACCAATGTAAGTTGTTACACCGGTGCTACCAGAAACTGAACCCGTATAAATTACAGCGCGACCATTGGAGCCTGTTGTAACTGCAGGCATACTCGTTGGTGCCTGCAATGTATATGACTGAGTGTTATAAACGTTTGCGCTTTGGGTAACAGCAATTGAATAACCCGGGCCAAATGTATTATTCACTGCAACACTACTAATACCGACTCCGTTATAAGTCCACCCGCTTGAGTTTGCAGTAAAGTCCGCCACCAAGTCACCACTGTAGTCTGAACTTCTAATCCAAACATAAGAAGGCGTACTAGCTAAAGTCTGCACAGTAGTTGCAGTACCTACGCTACCAGTGATAATTACATTACCGCCCGTTGCAGTTCCAGCGCCTGTATTGGATCCTGCGGTTAGGGTAATAGCCGATGAAGTTGTATTAGTTGTGACAACTGGTTTAGAAATTGTCAAATCACCAGTGTACGTACTGATTCCAATTGCACCAGATGCAGATATGCCATTAACACCACCAACTGTAGCAATTATCAACGCATCTTTATCTACATATGTGAGACCACTCACCCCACTTGCTGCCAAAGTGCCAATCGCATTACTAGCACTATTGTCTAAAGTGATATTGCCACCAAGCAACAATAAGTTAGATGCGCTCACGTAGCCATTTGCGCCATCGGTTACATCGCCAGAGCCTTTTAGGGTAATCGTATTGGTACCTATTGCCGCCAGGGCTGCATTGATGGCGATAGCGCCACCATAAATATTAATTGGGCCAGCAATGCTTGTAGCAGCCGCAATAGTGATGTCCTTGGTATTGCCATCTTTACCCAGAGTTAAGCCACCTAAATTGCTATTAAATACCCATCCGGAGGTACTGAATGCAGAGGTAAAGCTTGTGCTTGTCGACTCAATAGCCAATGTGCCTGGACCATTAAAGCCGCTAGTTGAAGTACTTGGCGCATCATTGCGAATAATCAGCGCACCGGCATCGATATTTGTTGCTCCAGTATAAGTATTGGCAGCAGAAAGAATGAGGGCGCCAGAGCCTTGCTTAGTCAAAGTTGTGGCAACGGCATTCTGAATGGCGGGATTAGAGATTGCGCCACTAATAGCGCTTGTTGCAGCATCTGAATTTACCGTCAGAGTTTTTAAGCCACTCGTCGCACCAGCAATATTCACCGCCCCAGATCCCGCATTAATCTTTAAGCTCGGAGTCACACCGTTCACCAGAACTTGCAACTTAAATGCAGTAGTTCCAAGGCTAGCTCCATTGCTACCGGTAAACGTCCAGTCAGTATTTCCAGCCGCACCAGTAGCCGACCCAATGTAATTACCAAGCCCAACATCAGGGGTTGCACTTGCCGGTTGATTGTTCCAGGCTAATACTGTTTGAGTAGAGCCAGCTGTAATGTTATGAACCTGAAATGAGCCGTAGTTACCGTTATAGGCAGGGGTATCGTTATAGTCATATGTCGCCACATTACCAGTTGGCACACCAGCAGGTGCGCTCGCACCTTGACTGTAATTCCATCCCCACAATTCAAGATAGCCAGTAAAGCCTGAGCCTGTGATCACGGATGATGCCTTACCAGAAATACCGGAAGTCTGATTAGAGGACACCACCATATTGTTAACAATTTTTTGAACCACCAACTGATTCACTAAATCCGGAATGCGCAAATCTGCAGCCGTTAGATTATTTGCCCACGCATCAAAAGTAACTTGAGCATAGTACAGAGTACCGCCAACGTTTACCTCCATGCGGTAGGTAATACGATTAATGCTACCGCTAACAGTGCCAGAATTATTGACGCTATATACAACAGCATCACCAGACCTATTTGCTGTAGTGGTTTCATAAAGCAAGCTACTTGCCGTAATTCCAGTCAATGCTCCACCAATAGTCACGCCACCACTCGCAGAATTCAAACCAATATCCGCACCAACGCCCAGATCACCGCTATATGTTTGCGCACCAGTGGTCCAAACATCACCATATAAATTTACCGGGCCGCTCACAGCAAGACTGGCAAGAGGTGTGGTTGATGAGCCAACGGTGGAGCCTAGAGTCAGTAAGCCAGTATTACTTACTGTTAAAGCATATGCTCCGCTGATAGCACCGCTGATTGTCAGGGCACCCGTATTTTTAATGCTTGTATCAGCAGCTAAAGTGATTGGGCCAGCATAAACGGCCGCAGTAGTGCTTGAGTTATACAAGGCACCACTATTACTCACACCCGTACCACTCAATGTCAGTGGCTCCAGGGTATTCATACTAAAACCAGCCAAGTCTAAAGCTGCGCCATTTGCCACTGTCGTTCCACTTGTCACCGTGCCAAGCGGTGAATTTGAGCCGCTACTTGATGCACCTAATTTAACCGTACCAGCAGAAATGTTTGTTGCGCCAGTGTAAGTATTTAGGCCAGACAAGGTTAATACACCGCTACCAGACTTAGTAAGTCCGCCCGTACTTATTGAAATTGGATCAATAACGGTAGTATTGCCAGCACCAGTGAAAGTTAAATTGTAGGTTCCTGTAAAAGCGTTCCCAGAAGCCACATCAAAGGTTAATGAACCTGCCGTGCTGCCAATAGTAGTTGCCGCACCCAGGGTCACCAGGCCGGTAATGCTATTAGTACCAGAGTTATTTAAGATGGCACCAGCATTACCCATGCCCGTACCACTTGCGGAAATCGCACTAGCAATCGTAATGCCACCCTGCAAGGCAAATGTCGCACCTGATGTAATCGATACCCCGCCAGCACTAGTTCCGACAGCGCCAGTATTGGCCGCAACTAAAGTACCTGCATTAATAGCCGTGGTGCCAGTGTAAGTATTATTTCCGGATAACACCAAGATGCCTACGCCCGATTTAGTGAAACCATTAGCGCCAGAGATCACCCCAGAAAGCGTGAGCTGCGTACCCGCCACACTCACTGTGCTATTAGCAGCGCCTAAAGCCACTGTGCCACTGAGACTTGAAGTACCGGTGCTGGTTGCTATCGTGCCGCCATTCAAGGTAATTGCTTCAGAACCCACTGTGACATTTTGTAAATCAAGGATCGCACCACTCGCTACTGTGACACCAGCAGCAGTTGAACCCAACCCAGTTGCATTCGTCACTGCGAGAGTGCCGGCATTAACAGCAGTCGCACCTGTATAGGTGTTGGCTCCCTGCAGCACCATGGTGCCGGCACCCTGTTTAATAAACCCAGTATCCCCAAAGGTGGTTGGCCTATACAAGATTCCGCTTACGGTCAAAGTAATGCCGCTGGCAACATCAAAAACTGTTCCACCAGCTTGACTTAGTAGAACCCCAATTGCACTCATTGTTGAGTTCGCGGTCACGGTCACTTTGTTATCTAAATTGTAAGTTCCGCAAGCCACAGCACAACCGCCAGCTACTAATGATGAATTCCCATAAGCCAAGGTACCGCCATTGAGGGTGATCGTACCCATGTGGTAGCTGTAGCTTGAGGTTGAATTAGTTGTGAGAAGACCGCCTTGATCAATAATCAGATTGGTGGTTACCGAATAGCCCAAGAAAGCGTTATCGGCCGTTGTTGAAAGCGTAATGGTTCCACCATTACTAATATGAACCGTTTGGGTGTTGCCTAATCCTGTATGCGCATTATTTGAACCGCCAGACATGATGACGGGTTGAGAAACGTTCACTACACCCGTAAATGCTTGGTCACCACTAATCGTGACCGCATTAGTGCCGGTACTACTGAAATTAATAGCGCCTGTAGTACCACCAGCCGCAAGATTTGAGAATGATTGCGTTGCCGAGCTATACCAATTAAATGTAGCTCCAGATGAAACGCTTAAGGCCTGAGCGTAGCTTGCGCTTGCGCCTAAAGTTGCAGAGCTACTACCTTGCGTACCAATTTGCAAAGTACCTGCGCTGACAGTAGTTGTGCTGCCGTATGTATTGGCTGCAGTCAGAATGACTGTGCCGGTATTTGAAGTTGGGCTATTGATTGTTAATGCGCCGCTTGCACCGCTGAGAATGCCAGAAAGGGTGAATGTATATGTCGATGGTGCATTAATGGTTGCGGCGCCACTCATTGAAATAGGGTTGCTCAACGTTAACAAATCAGCATTTGCTTGCAAGATCGTAGAGGCAGCCATAGTTAAAGGCTTAGAGGTACCACCCAAAGCGGAAGAGTTGCCCACTTTTAGCGTGCCGCTATTTAAAGTAATACTAGTGTTTACAGTATTTGCCTGACTCAATACAAATACGCCGCCCGAACCAGTCAACGTCAAGGTATCAACGCTGATTGACTTAGCTTGAGTGAGTGTTGCCGTTTCAGTGATTGTTAAGCCGCTACCTGTGAAGCCATTCACCCCCGATAAGGCACCAATCTCGAGGTTCGATGCCGTTTGATAGCTTAAGCTGCCAGTGCCAATGCTCCCTGCAAGCACACTAATTACAGCGTTTGATCCTGTGAGCGAATAGCTTTGATTTGCGGTACCCAGCAATAAGCCGTACGCCGTCATCACACCGCTGACATATGGCGCCTTAGCGTACAAGTTAATTTGACCTGTAGTTGTATTGGCGGTGATATTGCCAGTCCAATAAAGACCGTATGTCGCACCGTATGCTGGATTTACTGAATCAGCAACTGCAAATATCGGCGCAGGAATATTAGGTGTTCCGCCAGACATCGTGGCAGCAGCATTAACTAAATAACCGCTACCTGTCGATGCCGAGCTTATTGTCGAGCCCTGGAAAGTGACGGACCCGTTGATGGCTGAAGCAGAAATTGCATTAGAGTAAGTACCGTAATAACCCGTATTCGTACTCGATGTATAGCCATATATATTGATATTGCCATTGCTGGAGCTTACAGGGCCAGCAGCATAATAAATGCCATGACCACTTGTTGCATATCCAATCATATTGATATCAGCTTTAGCTGAAACAGCACCAGACCATGCGTCCTGATAAATACCTGCGCCACTACCTGCGCCAGAAATAGAAACAGATCCCAGGGTCGCGGCAACCGGTAGGCGGACATAAACCGCAGCATATCCAGAATTACTCAAGGCGTTAATCACAATATTTCCGGTATCCGCAGTTACGCCACCACCAGCTAAATTATTTGCACCTAAAAATACGCCAATACCACCCATTGACACACCCTTAAGCGTGACATTGCCATATGCACGCAAGATATCGCTTGTGCTCCACAGAGAGATGCCGCCGGAGGTATTCAGCCACCCATTCACCGCACCATCCGCATGGTTGGCATAACCGGTAATCATCAAGTCACCGTGATAGCTTCTGATAGTTTGATAGTTACCGTAAAGAATTACCCCATGCCCCTGTTGATTGGCAACGTTCAATCCTGCTGGAGCGCCATTGGCGTAGATATTGATATCGCCGTAAGCAATAATCTTGGTGCTATCAACATCTATTCTTAAGGCGGCACCGCTAATATCATTCGCTGAAGATGTGGAGTTGATAGTGATGCTGCCGCCACTGGTAGGCGTTGTGGTGTCATTTCCCGCCACAATGCCGCCTCCATAAATATATATGCCGTAACCACCACTCGCCGTAATAGAAATATTGCCAGCAGTAGATTGCATAATGCGACTGTCAAATAAACGGAATGCCCAATCACCGCCTGGAGTTGCCGCATTTATCGTAATGCTGCCAACCGCCTTCATGGTGCCTGCGCCAGAAATATTGACACCTTTATAGGCGCCTGTCGCACTACCCGTAATTGACATGGCGCCATAAGAAATCAATGACCCTGCCCCCATCTCAAAACCTTGCTGAGTCCGGCCAGTCGCAATAATCGTCAGTGTGCCACCCAATGTTGGCGTGGCTGTGGTCGGATTAGTCGTATCGTTGCTTGCCACAATGCTACCGTTTGCATACATGCCATAGTTGCCAACAGCAGTAATAGAGATATTTCCCGCAGTTGATTGCATGACACGACTACCATCAAACTGGAAGCCCCACTGCGCACCGCTTGTTGCCGTATCTATTGTGATATTGCCAACAGCCGTAAATGTGCCGGCGCCGTATATATACGAACCCTGATAACCTCCGGCACCACGAGCAGTGATATTCATGGCACCGAATGAAACTAGTGAGCCTGCAGCTATCTGAATTCCATACTGAGTGGCGCCTGTTGCGCTAATAATCAGAGTACCGCCGGCAGTTGGCGTTGTTGTTGGAGTAGACGTATTGCTACTCGCATAAATTCCGCCCGTCGAGGCCATATATAAACCACCATTAGAACCATTTGAGGTAATGGCAATATTTCCGCTAGTCGACTGAATGAAGGTGTCGTTGTACATGGTCAAACCCCAAGTACCTGCAGTCGCACTAATCGTAATATTAGATGCCGATTTCACTTTGCCACCAACACCTTCGAATCGGAAAGCATGGCTAGCACTTCCAACGGCGGTAATCGAAATCGCACCGTAAGAAATCAAGGAGCCAGCGTTAATTTGAAAACCATAATCGGTGCCACCCGTAGCATTAATAGTGATCGTACCGCCAGCGGTTGGCGTCGTTTGGTTATTGCCCGCGATTAAGCTCGCATTAATATAAAGACCTTTTGAACCACCAGATCCCGTTAAAGAAATATTACCTGCAGTGGATTGAATGATCTTAGAGCCCTCAATAACAAGGCCTTGGTTAGCCTGTGCATTTTGGCCATTAATCGTAATATCGCCAGATACCACGATGCTGCCTGCGCCGTAGATATATACACCGTATTCACTACTGCCACCCGTACCAGCAATCGATAAAGCACCACTTGAAGTGATTGAACCGGCATTCATTCTGTAACCGGTATAGGCGGATGTGCTCAGAGAAGTTCCAGTAATTGAAATGAGGCCGCTGCCGGCCGATATATCACCTGAAACATGGTAGATGCCTCTTTGGGCACCAGTTGAAACGCCATTCAAGGTAATGGTACCCGTGCCAGTGGTACTTAAAACCGTACCAGCGAAGTCCATATGAATACCAACGCCTGCAGTTGTAGCCGTTGGGTTGCCGCGACCATATACGGCAATATTACCGCCAGCCGCATTGAGTGAACTCCAAATTAAAACGCCAATAGCATCGCCTTGACTACTTCCGTAACTGGCATACCCAGCAATACATGAGTAAGCAGTAGCGCAGCCTGAAGTTGTATCCGTTGTTCCGCCACGTATTGTGATGTCACCACCAAACGTGCTAACCGTAGCAGTTGCAACGGTTGATTTAAATCCACCGCCGCCAGTGTTATCAACGTCTGAATAGAAATTAGCAGTGAGGGACTTGCCTGATGCCCCAGAAATAGGTGCTGATATCAAGACGTCTCTTGAAGCCATCAGGGTTAATGTGTTGCCATTGGTGTTATTGGTGATGGCGCCGGAAACGGTAATATCTGCATTTGCAGCTACCGTTTGCAGCGTAGAAGCACCTGTAAGACTGCTTGAATTTAAGGTTAGTGATGCAGTTGTTTTGAGCGCTACTGAACTACCAGTAATTGTGATGCTTGCAATGCTATTGCCAGTATTGATTGCCGTAATGCTTGGACTATTCACAAAGGTGATGGTATTGGTGCTGGCTGAAATTACGCCACCGAATGTGATCGCACCTGTGCCACCAATTGAAGTAGCGCTCGAAATTGTTACTGCGCCACTTGCAGTAACAGCCGTTGCGCTTGAATTAATTAAAGCGCCATTACTACCAATGCCAGCGCCATTCAACGTTAATGCATTGGCAATATTGAAGCCATTTAAGTCAAGTGTGTAACCAGAACTGACAGTAACAGCGCCGGTACCAAACGGTCCATTGGTCACGGAACCAGAAGATGCAATTCCTGCCTGCAGGATACCGCCTGAAATCGTTGTTCCACCAGTATACGTAAGAGCAGATGAAAATGTTTGAGTGCCAGACCCCTTCTTCACCAAAGCAATAGCAGCATTACCATCCTTAATGCTGCCAGTAAATGTACTGGTTGCATTATTTGCACCAACCGTCAGAGTGGCTAATGAAATGGTGCGACCCATTTCAGTATTTGCAGTAGCAACCTGACTTGCACTAAGCGCAGTGGAATAGAGCAAAGTAACGCCCATTCCATATGTAGCGCCATCCACCCAATTGCTGCGCCCCAAATAGTTGTTACTACGAGTGATGTTTTGTGGGATTGCTCCCGAACCTATTGCTCCCCCATCAATCACGGCAGAAGCAGATGCACCACCAACATAAATCGTAGGGTTGCCGGCTGCCGTTAAAGTTGCAGCGTAGTATCCATAACCATTGTTTGTTACTGCCGTCCCAGTATTAGTGGTATCGGACATTGCGACATTTGCCCCGTTATAAATCTGAAAGGCCAGATTATTAGTCGTACCGGCTCTCGCAAAAAGTATATTGTTTGATTGTGCCCCGCCACCAAAATCAATAATACGAGCCCATACTGAGCCATTTCCCAAATTGGCCTTGGAAAGAATCGTGAGGCCCGTTGTGAAATCGCTCAAATTAGTGCTTGGAACCGACAAATAGTTGCCCGTCGAATTTAACGTAATGGCTTGATTAGCAGAGTCATAAGTTGGGCTACCCACAAGTGAGGCATCGCCCCCTTTGGTAGACCCCGTTGCCAAGTTGTATACCGTTGTGCCAGAACCGGTCCAAGATTGAATATTGCCTGGGTCAAAATAAAGTACTAAGCCCGTTTGAATAAAGTTATGAGCATTAGTAACAATGCCGGCACCAGATAATCCACCTATTGATGTCGAATAACCATTCAGGTTAAGCACTCCACTAAGCGCCACACTACTTGCCCCAGAAAGCGCATTAGTAGCGCCAAGTGCAAGAATGGCTGAACTGCCGATTGTGCTTGTACCGCTATAAGTATTGAGGCCAGAAAGAGTAAAAGTGCCACCATTGAGGGTTAGCCCAACAGTACCAGTGCCGCTAGTGTTATCTTTTATTACGCCAGCAAAAGTTGTGTCACTGCCAGAAAGAGTGAGGGTTGAAGTAGTACCTGTAGCGTTGTTAAATATAGCGACCAGCGAGCCAGCTCCTGTTGTAGCCAGCGATCCAATGGTGGTGCTGTAACCATTTAAATCGAAGTTCGTACTATCAGCCATCAGCAATGATGTGGAGCCAGCAATTGCATTGTTAATACCTAACTTCAAAGTACCAGCATTAATGGTGGTGCTACCAGCATAGGTATTTGCAGCGGATAAGGTTAAGGTGCCCGATGTCAGCGTAAATGAACCAATTCCAGACATGGAGTTTGAGATTGCAAATGCGCTTGAAGCGGTTACTGACAATGCGCCATTAATCGTAATAGGCACACTGGAGGAGGTAATATTTCCTCCGGCAGACTGAGTAAAGCTACTTCCTGTAAATCCTACATAGGACCCCACTGGTACAACTACATAACCAGTATTTATGTTTCCGGGCAAAACCCCATTAAGCCACGTGCTGTAGCTAGTCCAAGCTGCAGGACTAGCACCAGTACCCCCCGTTGATATGGCCGTTAGGTTTGGCAGAGTGGCACTCCATGGAAGTAGCTGCAGAGAATTCCCACCGCTACCTAAACTCCAATATTGAGTGGTAAAGCCAGTTGGTAAACTGGACATAGTGGTATTTCCACTATGGGTGATATTGGAACTTGTGGAGGTGTTGTAATAAGTTGCGTTCGAGTAAGCGCTCCCAGTTGTATAGGCGTTGGTAACCCGAGCAGCTGTTGCATCAAGCATCCACCCAACAAATGCACCCCTGGTGTAATTAGCCGCGTAATCAGTCTGCGGAGTGACTAATACATTGGTCAGGCTTATGCATGGCAGGCTTGTACAAGTTGATTCATTGACAGGGCCAATAATTCCACCCGTAGCGGTATACCCACCGTAGGCTAGTCCGCCAATAACGGTACCTGTAAACGATGAGGAGTTAATGGAAACATAGACGTTGGATACGGATCCTGTTGTTGATGTACTGACGCCACCAACTAGGCCGCCAATACTAATACTCTTATAGTTTGCCAAGGAAGCAGCCCCACTCATAACAAGGGAACTCGTTGAGCCATTGATTACCAAATTTCCGGCAGATACGTTACCAACCAACCCACCCACATAAAGGTCACACGTGGTGCAGCTATTTGATAATGCAAATGTTCCAGTTACCGCAACATTGGTAAGGGTTGTTGTACCAGTCACAATCCCAGCAATACCGCCAAAATAAATTCCAGACGTGGGTGTTGCCGTAACGGCGGCATAAATATTGACAGTCAAATTGCGTATGGTGGCGCCATTAAGCGCAGCAAATAATCCAGTCCCAAGACCGCCTCCAAGCGCCCCGCCTAAATATAACCCCGTGACACCCTGATTAGTTGGATTGAATGTGTGCCCCAATCCATCAAAAATACCTTGGTAAGTTTGATTCGTCATGGAATAACCCAAGTAACCTGCGTAACATGCCCCACCACAATTAATGGAAGAAACATCCTTTATTAGGGCGTAATTGACTGAAGAACTCAGTCCAACATTCGTTGTTCCATCAATTAATGTGTAGCTAGTATTTCCCTGGTACAGCGCCCCAGTTGTTGCTGCAAAAGTAATATTTTTTCCTGAACCCAGGTAGTACGCAGTGCCAACGGTCGGCGCAACCGCTGTAGATGAACCGCCGTAGTGCAGATACAAGCCACCACCAGAACCTACATTGATATTGGCATCAACATATATATTCCCAGTGGCTTTTAAGTACAGGGACTTATTAGAGGTCCAACTAATGGAGCTTGCCACCCAGATATTGCCATTTGCATTGCTTGCTGTATTTGCACAGGAAACTGAACAGCTAACAACACCCGCTTGAATAGTGACGTCCGAAGATGCGAGTGCAGTATTAATAAGAGTGGCAGTAGCCGAATCAATGATGACCTCAGTTGGATCAATTAACCACATACCACCTCGACCAGCATTAATTGCCCCGAGGAGGCTTAATGTATGAGCAGATGTTTCAATAAAGCCGCCAATTGATGTGCTGCTTAAATCGGATTGATTTGCCTTGATGATGCTGTTGGTATCGATGCTCGAATAAATGGAAAACGGCAATGTGCCGTTCTTAGCATCATTGCCGATTAAGATTTTTCCACCCTGATTAAAGCCAATTGCCTCAACTGTTGTGCCAGCAAGGATGGTTTGATTAAAGGCTGCAATACCAATACTTCCGCCACGACCATTTGAGCCGCTTGCCTGAATCAATGCATTTTGAATGTTAAGGTTGCCAGCGTTGCTAACAATTCTGATGGAGCCGCCATCAGTATTACCATTTGCACTGATGAGTGCCTGGTTGATTTGAATATCTTGACTTGAGTTAAGCGCAATCGTGCCACCAGGACCAGCCTGGCCATTGGTTTGGATCACTGCGGCATTATCAATTGTTAAGCGATTGGCTGTAAGCGCAAAAGAACCACCCAGACTGCCGCTTGCCTCAATAATTCCCACTAAATTAATTACATCACCACTTATAGCAATAGCACCACCAGGGCCGTTATTGCCGTTAGCCTGAATCAAGCTACCTGATTGCACTGTCAGACTTGGTGCGACAAAATTAATTGTGCCACCCGTTCCACTTGCAAAGCCAGAAGTGCCATTCGCTTGTATTTGCGCACCGCTATACACAATCAATTCACGAGTAGCATTTAAATTAATTACATTAGTCGTGATGTTTTGTAGCGGTACATAAGCTGCATCGTTAGCTGATGTTGCTGAGTAAACAATATTTAATGTATTACTTGTCACATTCAAATTATTTTGCGCAGTAATAAACGCTGGTAAATCTTCTTGACGTAACACTGTGCCGTTATACGTTAAGGTTGTTGAGTTTGAATTACTTGTACTGCTATTTGACGCAGAAACATTTAAGCGACCAGAAATATAAAGTGCTTGTGCAAGCAATGAAATCGCACCGCCTAGTGTATTGCTACCTGCGGCATTGATAGACCCGCTAGCGTATATAGATTGGGCTTGAACGGTCACTTGAGTGGCTGCAATAGTTGTACCAACATTAAGGTACGCAATAGAGCTATTGATGATTACATTTAAATTTTGACCAACAATATTTGCATTTAATGCAAACATTCCACTCGCAGATAAAGTCAAGCTAGTAAATACATTGCCTTGCTTTAAGATATCTGCCCCGCTAGCAATCGTCAGGTTTCCGGAGCCATTTTGCGTGCAGCCACCCATGCTTGGACACGCGGTGGTGTTGGCATTGACTTCAATCACAACATTATTCAGGGCAAGCGCCAAAGAAATCACGCGAGCGACGGCTGCATCGATTGTTAAATCAATTGGGTCGAGCAACCACTGCCCTACTTTTCCATTGGGAGCAGAGGTATCAACCGACGCAGTAGGTGCAATAACCAGTTGCGTCTTAGAGCTTGTCTCAACAAAACCACCGTTACCACCAAATGTACCACCCATGGCCTTTAAAGCCCCGGCGACTGTCGTTCTCACGCTCGACCAAATATTGATCTGGCCACCATTACCCAACACGGTGGAGGAGGCATCAACCAATGCATCTTGAGTGATCGTAGCGGTACTTGCTAAATCATTTGCAACAACGTTTGTGCGTGTACCGTTGGCATTTTGTGTGTATGTCACACCGCTGGTTCCAATATTGATCGTGCCACCATTAGCGCTGCCAGTAGCAACGGACTTGGAGCCCGAAGCAAGAGTGATGTTGTCGCCAACCATTGTGATGGTACCGCCACTAGTGTTGGCGCCACTGCCATTAGCAGCAACGGTTCCGGCCTGATTAATGTTGGAGGCTCGGAATTCAACCATCCCCCCACGATCCACGGCACTAGAAGCTGAAATAACGCCCGTATTGTTGATGGTTGTCGACATCAGGCGCGTAGCAGACCCAGCGGCTATAACGATTAAGCCCCCTGGGACCTCAACTAAACGCTTGTTTTCGATTAGACCCTTATAGGTGGCCTGGTCAACCCGGACGCTCATAAGCTGGTCACCCCGGAAATCAAGAGTGATTTTCTCGCCAGAGGCCATAGCTACCGTATTTCCAGGGCCTTTTTGAGCCAAAAGATAACCCTCGTTACGTACTTCCGGGGCTAGGAGAGCAATATAGCCGTCCTTGGAGTTTGTAGAAATGGTGCCCTGATTGACTACTGAGCCAGTAGAGCCGCCCGAATAGGTGCCCTTACCGTCCATAAAGTCTTTATTTGAAATATTGAGTGTTGAAGCCACTACACCAGCAGCATCAACTTGCGCACCTTTGCCAAACGTCACACCATTTGGATTTACCAAAATCACCTGACCGTTTGCTCGCACTGCTCCATCGATTACAGATGCACTAGCGCCAGTGACGCGATTCAAAGTTACAGCACTTGCATTAGGTTGATTGAAACTAACGGTCGCATCTTTGCCAACGTTAAAACTATCCCAAGTTACAACTGCACGTTGTGAAGTTTGATTAATGTTTACTTGCAAATTACTTTGCGTAATCGTGGCATTTCCTGCAACAACATTTCCACCAGTTGGAAGTGCGCGTGAATTATTTTGAGCGAAAGAAATTTGTGTGGTTGCTGCGAACAAAAATACCGAAATAATTTTGACAAAATTTAAAAGTGAAAAGGTATTTTTTTCACAAGATTTTTGTGTTGAATTTTTGCAATGAAATACTGCAAAAGATTTAGCGGCTGCTATCGCATTTGCAAATAATTTTTGCTCGACATTGAATGCGCATGAATTTTTTTTACACAAGCACTCAAGGCGCTTGCCAAGGGCAGCTCCGAGAAGTTCGAGTTTTGAAAAAATCGCGTTGAACACTTTTGAGTCTTTTGGGTATTTGGGTAATTGCCGGGTAAATTTCCTTACGCGATTGTAGAAAAATGGGGCTTTTTTCATAATGTACCTTGGTACATGTTTTGGCCTATACCAGACCAATATTTGTTACCAGATGAGACTTGCTGACCACAATCATTCACAATATGAAAATTAAGCCTGATTTGATGCATAAATGGGCAAAATCTTTAGAGGCCAAACCGACGATACAAAGCATCATTTTTCGAGTCGTAAACACTCTCAAAATATGTAAACAACTGCAATTAAAAATTATGAATTCATACGCAACACTAACGTTTATTTACACCCTTTTTACACTTACATCGAGCAGTATTTTGTATGCTTCATTTAGGAAAAAACTAGATGCATCGGCAATTTATTTCTTAATTTCTGAGTTGTGCATGGCTATCACTTGTGGCATTTTATTTCTGCTCAATATAAATATAATCGACGTCAGTAATATTTGGACTTGCGTTCCTAATTTCACCGCAATGGGTGCAGAACTTGCAATCCTATTTAGCATCCTATCGCTAACAAAAAAAATTGAGAAAATATGGTTCTTTATCGGCGCTTTTTTAATCGCCTCGATTGCAATTGCTCTAGAAATTATCAGGCCTCATGTTGAACTGCAAATAGTAGTTTTACTATTATCCGCATCTCTATTTATCTTATTCACCCTCAACTATTTCATCTGTAAATTTAGACTTTCAGAACCATTGCTAAACAATCAATTTATGAAGTGGTTTACATGGTTAGAATTGGGAATGGTGGGCTATGGAGCCATACGACTTCTTGGTTATTTTTTTGGTCCACCCATTGTTCCAAGAGATACCCCCAGCAACATAGCTTTGATTGTTTTTTCAATCTATGTGGTTGTAGGTACTTTTCGCTATATTTCATACATTGGCCTGCGAATTACCTGGGTAGATCCCTCAAACCCCTCTCAAAACCCTCTAAATAATTCATTAGCCAATGCCATAGCAGAAAAAGACCAGCTATTACGGGGCCTGATAGCATCAAATCGGGTAATCGGCATTAGCGCACTAGCCAGCTCGCTTGCCCACCAACTTAGCCAACCACTAACTACAATCGCTCTGCGGGCAGATACTACTCGCCGTGACTTAGTCAGAAATGAGCATGATCCAAAGCTTATCGCCTCACTAGACGAGATTGCCAACCAATCAACGAAGCTATCCGAGCTAGTGAAGAGCTTACGGCATCTATTTGGGGCCAGAAGCTACAAATTTGCTCCGGTTAACCTCCAAAAAATTATCGAGGAGATTGTTGATATTGTTAAGCCAGGTCTCGAGGCTAAAAAAATTAGCCTCTATAAAGACTACCAAGGGGAACCAGTTGTTTATGGAGATGGCATTCAAATTCAACAGGTGCTTATTAATGTTTTTAATAATGCAATCGATGCACTTGTACAGAACAAGGTCGAAGATAAAAAGATTCTCATTAGCATCACAAATAATGAGGAATTTGCCACTCTTAAAATTAGTGATACTGGTGGTGGGATTAGCTTAGAGCTTCTTCCTAGTATTTTTGAGCTCTATAAGACAACAAAACAAGGTGGGCTTGGAGTCGGGCTTTGGCTTAGTAAAGTGATTATGGAGAGGCACAACGGTAGCATTACCGCTTTTAACGATACAAATGGTAACGCTGTATTTAAAATCGAAATACCAATGCACCACAACCCAAGAGAATAACCAATGAAAAGCTCTCGAGTTATTATTATTGAGGACGATAAAGCCCTAAGAGAGGGGCTGACTGACTGGCTAGCTCAAGAATATGAAGTGAGCAGTTATGAATCAGCGGAAGATTTTTTAGGGGTAATCAACGACTTTGAGTTCGAAGATGGAGTTCCTACTTGCATTCTTTTGGACTTCCAAATGCCCGGAATGACGGGCGTTGATCTCCAGACCAATCTGGCGCTTACGAGTATTGAGTGTCCCATTATTTTTATGAGTGGGAATGCTCAGCAGGCCGATATTATTGATGCATGGCGTGGCGGAGCAATGGATTTTCTTTTGAAACCATTCTCGGGAATCCAAGTTAGCGAAGCTCTAAAAGCGCTATTTATCAAGAATCAAAAACTTAAGTTGGGCAGACCACCAGCTATTGCTGGTGACGTATTAATCAATATACCCATCAGCCAAAGAGAGGCTGAAGTTCTACTCCTCCTAGGAAGTGGGCATCGCCAGAGCGAGGTAGCGGAGATGCTCAATATCACGCTTCGAACTGTAAAAATGCATAGATCAAATTTGAAAAATAAATTAGGCTTAAATACAATCGTTGAGCTGACTCGCTACTGCGATGAGCACAGACTATCGATTGAAAAAGTTGTGAAAAATTAATATTTTCAATAGTTTATTGAAAATATTAATTCGCTTTTTGTTAACTTGAACCTGATCCGAGTCATCATAGGATATTTTTCGAGGATCTAGTTGACCATATCATTTAAAGACACCAAATGCGCCCTACCAAAATTCAGTTAAGGACGAAAAAGCCCCCCCCCAATGAACCCTTTAAAATCCTCTAAACAACTCGTCCCTGAACTTAATCAAGCCTTTGACCGTCTGTCTGTCTTAGCAGAGCAAAAGGAATATCTAAATCACTATATTCAGTTTCTCGCGGAGAGAATGAACGAAGTTGTTCACTCTCCTTATCCCAATAATTTTATTAAAAAGCCCGCTATAGTCGAGCCCGAGCTTCGCCAACTATTAGATAAAGTTGCTGATTTAGAAAGCTATCTCAGTCAAATTCACCAGAGTACTATTTTGGCAATTCCTGATGTGACAGCTAGAGGCGACTTGAAGCTAGCTTGTCAGAAAATGATCCGCTCGGCCGATATCGCCCTTAAATCTCTCCCAAAAAATAATAACGAACAGCCACCAAACACAGGGGGTCGCCTGCCAAAATTTCGAGCATTGGATTTGGCTAATAGTCTGGCAGGAAATTATCACCAGCTTACCGGACTCAAACCTAGTATTACGGTTGACACCATAGCGGAAGGCCACACCGCTAAGGGAGATTTCCTGAGATTAATTGATGATGTCTTTGGCATATTCGATATTGATGGTAGCCCTGAATATTTTGCAAAACGCGCTGTAGAGCACTTCAATAGTCAAAAGGATATAACCCCCCTCAAATCTTAGGGGGTTATATCCTTTTTACACAGGTCAGAAATGGCCTTATGTTGGCCTTGTATTTCTAACTACAAGGACCACATTCATGAATTCGACTTTACGAAACACCTGTTTTAAATCCCTCGCCGAACTGCACCCCGACCCTCGCAATGCACGGGTGCATAGCAAGCATCAGATCCGTCAAATTGCCAGAAGCATTCAGTCTTTTGGATTTAATGTCCCAGTCCTCATTGATGGTGCAAACCAAATCCTTGCAGGTCATGGACGAGTAGAAGCGGCTAAATCCCTGGGGCTTACCCAAATCCCTGTCATTACCCTTGACCATCTCACCACAGAGGAAGCTAGAGCTTTTGCGATTGCGGATAACCGTTTAACCGAGAACGCTACCTGGAATGAAGCGCTACTGGGCGAAATCTTTTCTGAGCTCAACAATCTTGATCTGAGCTTTAGCCTAGAGGACACCGGCTTTTCGATGAGCGAGATTGATCTGCGTATTGCCGATTTTGAAAACCCCAATGCCGCATCTCTAGAGGATGAGCTCCCTCCCCCGCCTAAGCAGGTTGTCAGTCAGCTAGGTGATCTGTGGCTTTTAGGTAAACATCGCATTCTTTGTGGCTCGGCATTGGAAGAAACTAGCTTTGAGCGATTGATGATTGGCAAGAGGGCCGATCTCATATTTACCGATCCACCCTTTAACGTACCGATTGAAGGTCATGTGAGCGGCCGGCGGAACAGTAAGGCCAAACAAGATAGACCTAAGCACGCGGAATTTGCTATGGCCAGCGGAGAGATGAGCTCTTCCGAATTTACCCACTTCTTAAAGCGCTCACTCGGATTACTAGCTGCCAATAGCAAATCAGGCTCGATTCATTATGTCTGTATGGACTGGCGCCATCTACCCGAAGTACAAACCGCAGGAGCTTCGGTCTATACGGAACTCAAGAACCTCTGTGTTTGGGTCAAGGATAAAGGGGGCATGGGATCACTCTATCGCAGCCAACACGAGCTCATCCTCGTCTTTAAAAACGGCAAAGGATCTCACCGTAATAATGTGGAGCTAGGTAAACACGGACGCTATCGCACCAATGTCTGGCAATACGCAGGAGCTAATACACTGTCTCGCCAAGGTCATGAAGGCGATCTACTGGCTATGCACCCAACAGTCAAACCCATGAATTTGGTAGCTGATGCCATTTTGGATTGCTCAGCCAGAGGCGAGATCTTACTTGATGGCTTTTTGGGTAGCGGTACGACGCTGCTAGCGAGCGAGCGCACCGGCCGTATTTGCTACGGGATAGAACTGAGCCCCGCTTATGTTGATCTGGCCATTACCCGCTGGCAGGCGATGACGGGAGAGCATGCAATCCATGCGGCAAGCAATCAATCATTTGATGAGCGCCTGCATGGAGCTGCCTCTTCAAAAGCATTGGAGGCAAGCCATGTCTAATGGAGACTACAACGTAGGCTATCGCAGACCACCGAAGACTACCCAGTTTAAAAAGGGTGAAAGTGGCAACCCCAAGGGTCGTCCTAAAGGATCGCGTAGTTTGCAAACGATCTTGGTTGAAGAGCTTAAATCCTCGGTCACCATCCACGAAAATGGGCGCAGCAAAACCGTTAAAAAAGGTGAGGTGATTGCCAAACAGATGGTCAATAAAGCCATGGCGGGAGACCATAAAGCAGCGCATTTAGTGCTGGGCGTCTCACAACAACAAGAGTATCAAGATGCCCTCAAAGAATCTACTGCGATCGACACTGTAGCCCAAGAAGATCAGGTTGTGATGCAAAGCATTATGGAGCGCATGAAAAATCAGTTACTCAGATCATCAGACGCTGCTACAAAAGAGGGGGATGCATCATGAGTCATGTGATTGATAGCCCCCCTCTTAATCTTAGCGAGCGGGAATACCGCACGATTTTGCGCAATGACTTTCATAGTTTTATCCAGCGATCCTTTTATGAGCTCAACCCGCAAGGTGAGCTCTTACTAGCCCCCTATATTGAAATTATGGCGATGCACCTGGAAAACTGTCGCCTGGGGATCACCAAACGCCTCATTATCAATATTCCGCCGCGGTATCTTAAATCGCACTGTGCTTCCATTAGTTTGGTTGCTTGGCTACTGGGTCATGAACCGTCAACCCAAATCATTTGCGCCAGCTACGGGCAAGATCTTGCCGATAAATTTGGTGGGGATACGCGCTCGCTCATGAAAAGTGCCTTTTATCAAAACCTCTTTGCTACGCGCTTAGATCCACGCAAACAGGCAGTCAATGATTTTGCCACCACCAAGATGGGTGGCCGCATGGCTACTTCCGTAGGAGGCGTGCTCACCGGCCGGGGCGCTGACTACATCATCATCGATGACCCGCTGAAACCCGAGGATGGTTTTTCAGAAACCAAACGCAGTGCAGTCAATGCCTGGTACGACGGCACCCTGTTATCACGCCTCAATAACAAAAAAGAAGGCTGCATTATTGTGATCATGCAGCGCTTGCATCAAGATGATTTAGTTGGGCATATCCTAGAGCAAGAAGATTGGACAGTCGTGCGCTTTCCAGCAATTGCCGAAGCCGATGAATCGACTACCGTCAATACCTGGCTTGGCACGCGTACCTTCACTCGCCAAGAAGGTGAGGTACTCCATGCGCAGCGAGAACCTAAAACCATGTTAGAGGCAACCCGTGAGCGCATTGGCCATTATTTTTTCTCTAGCCAATATCAACAAAATCCCACCCCGGTTGGCGGATCGATCATTAAGTCCAACTGGCTGATGCGTTATCAGAGTAATCAAGCGCTACCCGAAGGCATTACGATGACCATCCAAAGTTGGGATACGGCGCAAAAAGCAGGCGAGCTTAATGATTACAGCGTGTGCGTCACCATCACCATGGTCGAGGAGTTTTATTACATCGTCGATGTGCATCGTGAAAAACTGGACTACCCCACACTTAAACGCCGAGTCATCGAAAAAGCCGAGCAATATGAGCCCTATGCGATTTTGATTGAGGATAAATCGTCTGGTATCTCTCTCATACAAGAACTCAAACAACTACGAAGCCACAAAATTGAACCGTATGTCCCTCCAACCGGTACCGATAAGGTCATGCGCTTACATGCTGTATCCGATCTATTTGAAAGCGGCCTGGTGTATCTTCCGGACCAAGCGCCTTGGCTGGCTGATTACGAGCACGAGCTACTGACCTTTCCGGGCTCACGGTTTGATGATCAAGTCGATGCTACTTCTCAAGCATTAGCGCACCTGCGCCAAAAGGGTAATCGCAAGATGATGGTCTGGGCTCGCCTGGCTGGTTAATGTAGGCGCTATGACAATATTTTGGCGTTCATCACTATGATCCATAGTCAAGCAAATAACTTAGCCTATTAAGTAGTAATTGACTTGATATGTTCTGGGTATAGAGCGTTACTGGTGTTGTTATCCCAATGGTGGGATAACAACACCAGGAGCCTTATATGCCGCGCGTAGTTAAGAAAACAAATTCATCAAAAGTCGCCAAATCACCGATCCAAGTTAAGTCTAAATCTACAGGTCCCGATCCCAGTCTTAGCCTGAGCCTTACCCCTAAATCGCCTTCTACTGCCAAGCTAGCAAAACCATCTGAAGTACCAGCGCCAAGGAAACTGAAAGCCGGTAGTAAACAAGCCCAGGTCATTGCTTTGCTACATAAGCCACAAGGTGTAAGCCTAACTGAACTCATGCATGCAACTAGCTGGCAAGCGCATTCGGTGCGGGGATTTTTAAGCGGCACCATTAAGAAAAAACTCAATCTCAATTTAATCAGCCAAAAAATTAATGGCGCACAGGTTTATCGGATTGGTGCTGATGACTAGAGCAACTAATAGCACCCATCTGCAAGAGCAACTCATGGGGCTCGAAGGTATGAGCCGAGATCAATTGGTAAGGCGCTGGCAAGACTGTTTTGGGGTGGTGGCGCCTGCCCTGTGTCGATCAACGCTGCTGCGCCAAGCTGTCGCTTGGCATCTACAGACTCAAGAGCTGGGCGGTCTATCTTTAGTAGAAAAGAGGCAGATTGCTGCAGGCACACCCAATACCAGCAAAGAGGCGAGTGTGGGATCACGGCTCATTCGGGTATGGCAAAACCAAACACATCAAGTCACTGTTTTAAATGATGGCTATCTCCATCAAGATAAACATTGGAAAAGCCTATCAGCCATTGCCAGACACATCACGGGAACGCCCTGGTCTGGTCCAGTATTTTTTGGACTCAAGAAGGCAGGTAAATGAGTAGGCGCCATGAATAAACCATTACTTCGCTGCGCGATCTATACGCGCAAATCATCCGAAGAAGGTTTAGAGCAAGGATTTAACTCTTTAGATGCTCAAAGAGAGGCTTGTGAGGCCTTTGTTCTTTCGCAGCAACATGAAGGCTGGAAACTGGTTCCCACTTTTTATGATGATGGAGGATATTCCGGTGGCAATATGGAGCGCCCTGCTCTCAAACAGCTCTTGGCAGACATTGACCAGAAGAAAATTAATGTTGTGGTGGTCTATAAGGTCGATCGCTTAACTAGGTCTTTGGCGGACTTTGCCAAGATCGTAGAACAGTTTGATGCCAAGGGTATTTCCTTTGTATCGGTGACGCAGCAGTTCAATACGACCTCATCGATGGGAAGGCTGACGCTCAATGTCCTGCTGTCCTTTGCTCAGTTTGAGCGAGAGGTGACTGGTGAGCGCATTCGGGACAAGATTGCCGCCTCCAAAGCCAAAGGCATGTGGATGGGCGGCACTCCGCCCATTGGGTATATCGCTAAAGAGCGCACTCTGGAGATTAATGAAGAGCGCGCCAAGTTAATTCGACACATTCATGAGCGCTACCTTGCACTGGGATCGGTTCGATTACTTAAACAGGAGCTCGATAATGCAGACATTACTACCCCCAAGAGATTAACCGGTACTGAGCGTTCCTTTGGCGGGCGCCCTTTTTCTAGAGGGCATCTGTATAAAGTTTTAGCCAACCCTGTATACATAGGAAAGATTGTTCATCACGATAAAGTCTTTGAGGGACAACACCCCGCCATCCTTGGTATGGGCACTTGGGATGCAGTGCAAGCATTAATGCACAACAATCGCCAAGGAGAGCGCAAGCGTAAAGCAGCGCCATCCGATAGTTTATTACTTGGATTGATTGTTGATGAACAGGGACACCGCCTAATTCCATCACATAGCCAAAAGAGCAGCAAACGCTACCGATACTATGTATCAGAACCCTTGATTATGGAGGATCGAAAATCCGCTCCTGATGCCATACGCATTCCGGCGCAAGAGTTGGAGACACTGATTCTCAATCAGCTTAATGACTGGCTTGCAGATGAATCAGCCATCTTAGAAATCCTAAGTCCGAAGGCCAATCAAATACAAGATATCAGCAGAGTCATCAAAGAGTATCAAGCTCTACTTAATCAGAACAGCAAAGAGCGATATGACTTTATTCATCGGCTAATTTTAAAAGTGAGCGTGCTTACTGAAGTAGTCGAGATCAAGATTAATCCCCACGCTTTATTTGAAGATCTCCCTCACCCTATTGAAGCGATAACAATTTCAACGCAGGCAAAGATTGAGCGATGTGGCATGGCGATGCGATTATTGGTTGGCAATAAAGCGACCCTGCAATCCCCCAATCAAATACTAATTAACTCTATTGGTAAAAGCCAAGAATGGTTGGAAAAACTCATCACTGGTAAAGCAGCATCTGTGGATGAGATTGCGAAGCAAGAAGGTACAACCACTAACGCTGTAACGCGATTGATCTATCGTGCATTCTTGGCACCCGACATTGTGCGAGCCATTATGGATGGCACACAACCAGCTACATTGAACTCTGATTTGCTTAAAAAGATTGTTCCATTGCCTTTAGATTGGGAAAAACAACGCAAATTACTTGGCTTTAAGTAGGCTATCGGTGCCGGCAAACTTTCACTTTGAGAGAAAGCCGAAATTGAAACCAAAAATACCAAGCAATGGTGCCGCAGAGAATCCAGAAACAAAAAAGCCCCGCGTACTGTGGGGCTTGCACGTTGTTCTCTCAATATGTACGAAATATAGAGACTGGCTGGCGGAGAGGGAGGGATTCGAACCCTCGGTAGGTTTGACCCTACGCCTGATTTCGAGTCAGGTACATTCGACCACTCTGCCACCTCTCCGATGCCTATAGGATAAAACTTAAACTACTATCCTGCTTACCGCCCTGTTATTTCTTACTCGCAGAGACCTGTTAATAGAAGTCCACCAGAAAAGAATCCAAAAGGTTTCTTACTGCCATTTGCAAACTCTTCAATACTGAGATAGTCCACAAACGCCCCACCCTTACCTGCAGACTTTTGCACCCAAATGACTTTATAAGAATTGCCTGTGCTACCTGATGCTAGCACCTTGGGATTTTTGAGAGCATCCATCACATCCCCAATCACCTCACCGGTTCTTTTAATGACAGTAAATTCTTGACCAACTCTAGGGCTATCTTGAACAACAGCGAGCTCTCCATTGCCTTTAATGTAAGCATCGCTCAACACCTCACATTGGTAGGTTTTTTCCATAGAAAAAACAGTGTGAGGCATCAACACTGCGCACATGAGGATTAGAAAATATGCGCGCTTATTCATTTGATTGAGCCTATTTTTATGACGAGAATTAGATCGGCTTCAGCACTTCTAAGCCACCAAGGTAGGGTTGCAGTGCCTTTGGAATGGCAATGCTGCCGTCTACTTGTTGCTTATTTTCCAGCAATGCTACCAATGCTCTGCCTACAGCAAGGCCTGAGCCATTCAATGTATGCACTAATTCTGGCTTACCTTGGCCGGCTTTAAATCTGGCCTGCATACGTCTTGCTTGGAAGTCACCCATGCTTGAGCAAGAGCTGATCTCGCGATACGCATGTTGTGATGGCACCCACACTTCTAAGTCATAAGTCTTCGTACTACCAAAACCCATATCGCCAGTGCAGAGTAATACTTTTCTGTAAGGTAATTCTAGAAGCTCGAGAATCTTTTCTGCATGGCTGGTTAATTCCTCTAGGGCTTGCATGGAATCTTCTGGCTTCGTGATTTGCACCAACTCGACCTTATCGAACTGATGCTGACGAATCATGCCGCGTACATCACGCCCATAACTACCCGCTTCTGAGCGGAAACATGGTGTGTGTGCCACAAACTTCAAAGGCAAATTGTCTGCATTCACAATTTCATCCCTGACCAAGTTGGTGACAGGCACTTCTGCCGTTGGAATGAGATAGAAGTTTTCAACCTTGGCTTCGCCAGATCCATCTTCGCCGCCCATCTGACGCGGAACCTTAAAGAGATCCTCCTCAAACTTAGGCAGCTGGCCGGTACCGCGCATAGAAGCAGCATTCACCATATAAGGCGCATACACCTCTTGATAGCCATGGTGAGTTGAGTGTGTATCGATCATGAACTGCGCTAAGGCGCGGTGTAAGCGGGCGATTGGTCCTTTGAGTACCACAAAGCGTGAGCCGCTGATCTTAGCGGCAACTTCAAAATCCAAACCTAATGGGCCACCAAGGTCTACGTGATCCTGAATCTCAAAATCAAATATCGGAGCCTCACCCCAACGCTTGACTTCTTTGTTCTCCGTCTCATCTTTACCAACCGGCACAGCCTCGTCAGGCAGATTCGGGATGCCCATCAAGAAATCAGAAATCTCCGCTTGCAAGATCGCTAAGCGTGCAGCACCAGATTCCATATCCACATTAATCTGCGTGGCTTCAGCCATTTCAGCGGAGGCATCTTCACCTTTGCCTTTTTTCATACCAATCGCTTTAGCAAGTTGGTTGCGCTTTGCCTGCAACTCTTCTGTGCGTGTTTGCAAAGATTTGCGTTCGGACTCCAAAGTGTTGAATCTCTCAACATCCAACTGGAATTTGCGAGTAGCCAAGCGGGTAGCTACAGCTGCGATATCTTTACGAAGTAATTGTGGATCAATCATGTGTTGCTCAGTATGGGTATGAAATAGAAATAAATTGCGTTCAATCGAGCTTGCGCAGGTATACAGGCTCTAGTTTAAGCGTAAGACTTCAGCGCCGGCCGGCGGCGTAAAAGTAAAGCGATTGGCGGGTAAGTTGACGTTGAGCTGGATCTTGTCCAGAGTCACCAGCACTACACTACCCAAGCCATCCGTCAGCTCTAAAGCCTTCGGCAGGCCGTTGGCCATACCAACAGAGATCTTGGTGTAAGGCAGCTCATTGCCACTTTTTGCATTCGGGTTTTTCTTAGGAACCAAAGCAACCCACTTCATTCCTAGACGCTCTTCACCTTCAGCTAAATCAAAGTGTTGATCTAAAGAATTTTCACCAAATAGAATCGCTGCTGGCGTACTAGCCAAAGCTTGGCCTGCCGGTCTGAAAGTCGCTTGATTTAAATCTTTATCCCACAAGATGAGTTGCTTGCCATCGGCAATCAATTTTTGCTCGTAGGGCTTTTGCGTATCCCAAATAAAACGTCCTGGTCGTTGAAACACAAACCGACCTTGAGTTTGGCGTACGACTTTTAATCCCTTGTCTTGAGGCTCATTGGCCTTGGGTGCGCGTAACTGTTGCTGAATAAAGTCACCTTCAGCAGTTTTGGAGTTACGCACAAATTGACGCAACTGTTCTGAGCCACTATCAGCCTGAGCGAAGACAGCATTTGAAAACAGAATGGTCGCCCCAAGAAGCGCCGCAGATAAGAATTTTTGCAAAGCGCCAGCCTTACTCTGAAGGGCGATGCAGGATCTCACGATTACCTCCATTGCCCATTTTAGAAACGAGGCCGGCTTTCTCCATATCCTCCAGCAAGCGTGCTGCGCGGTTATAACCAATACGCAAGTGACGTTGCACCAAAGAGATAGATGGGCGTTTATTTTCTAAGACGATAGCAACTGCTTGGTCGTAAAGGGGATCAGCTTCGCCACCACCTTCACCAGTCAATGCATCAATTGTGGATTCATCAGCGCCTTCGAGAACACCTTCGATATAGTTGGCTTCGCCCTTCTCTTTGAGCCACTCCACAACGCGATGCACTTCATCATCAGATACAAACGCACCGTGAACACGCACTGGTAATCCAGTGCCTGGCGCCATATAAAGCATGTCACCCATACCGAGCAATGCTTCAGCGCCTTGTTGATCCAAGATGGTGCGGCTATCAATTTTGCTGCTGACTTGGAAAGAAATCCGGGTTGGCACGTTTGCTTTAATCAAGCCAGTAATCACATCAACGCTAGGCCGTTGTGTCGCTAGAACCAAATGGATGCCAGCAGCACGTGCCTTCTGAGCAATACGCGCGATCAACTCTTCAATCTTCTTACCAGAAACCATCATCAAATCAGCTAACTCATCAATCACGATGACGATGACAGGCGCCTTATAGATTGGCTCCGGATCATCCGGGGTTAAGCTAAACGGATTAGTGAGCTTCTCACCTTTTTCTTCCGCCTCTAAGATCTTCTTGTTAAAGCCAGCGAGATTACGCACACCAAACTTACTCATGAGTTTGTAGCGACGCTCCATCTCGTTCACCGCCCAATTGAGGGCGTTGTACGCTTGCTTCATATCGGTGACTACTGGGCACAACAGATGTGGAATCTTGTCGTACATCGCCATCTCTAACATCTTCGGATCAATCATGATCAAGCGAACTTCATCAGGTTTCGCTTTGAAGAGAATCGAGAGAATCATGGCATTAATACCAACCGACTTACCAGCACCGGTTGTACCCGCCACCAAGCAATGCGGCATCTTCGCCAAGTCAGCCACAATCGGGCTACCAGAAATATCTTTACCCAATGAGAGGGTTAAGTTGGAATGGCTATCGTTGTATACCTGAGAGCTCAGAATCTCAGAGAGGTAAACAGATTGACGGCTTGGATTTGGTAACTCCAAAGCCATACAAGTTTTACCGGGAATGGTTTCTACTACACGCATACTGACCACGCCTAGAGAGCGGGCCAAGTCGCGTGAGAGGTTGACGATCTGACTGCCTTTTACGCCTACCGCTGGATCAATCTCATAGCGCGTTACCACTGGACCTGGGTACGCAGCGATCACCTTCACTTCAACACCAAACTCAGCCAACTTACGCTCAATTAAGCGAGAAGTAAATTCCAATACATCCGCTGAAATCGTTTCCTTAGCTTCGGGAACAGGATCGAGCAATGCCAGGGGTGGCAATTCTGAATCTGGGATATCCACAAATAGCGGTTGTTGCTTCTCACGTTCAACGCGGGCACTTTTTGGTATTTCGACTGGAGCACGAACAATCTGTATGGGCTTGGCGATTTCTACACGACCACGAAACTCCTCAACAAATTCTTCACGCTCTTCTGCAGCCGCCTCGCCTAGCTTGCGATCTTCTTCGCTATCGCGACGTTCACGCAAATGCTTATAGGCCAATTCCAAAGAGCGACCCACCTTCTCGGCAACATCTAGCCAAGAAAAATGCAGAAACAAGGAAAGACCAGCGCAGAGGCCAAACAGCAATACCAGGGTAGAACCGGTAAATCCAAGGGTCATTTGGAGTGGATCACCAATCAACTCACCCAAAATGCCACCAGGAGGCCTCGGCAGCTCCCAGGTCAATGAATGCAGGCGAATGGATTCAAGACCCATACTGCTGAACAAAGTGAGCCCAAAACCGAGCCAACGCATTAATAAAGAGTCTGGCTTGGCTTCTGGGTCTACTGGCAAGGGAATACTCCAAAGCTCGCGCCAGCCGCTCAAAACACGGCGCCCAAATAGGACAACCCACCAAAATGCGGAAATTCCGAAGATATAGAGCAATAAATCAGCTAAATAGGCCCCAAATCGACCCCCTAAGTTCTTTGGGGTCTCAAAACTCGCATGTGACCAGGCTGGATCCGCCTTGGAATAAGTCAACAAAATAGCAAATAAGCCTAGGCAAAGGCCGCAGGAGATAAACCAGCGAGCCTCCAGTAGGAGGCGGGGCATCCTGCCCTGCCCTTGATTCTCAGGGGGCTGGGGGCTTAAAGGGGTTTTGGACTTCGGGTATGCGGTTCTTGCCATGTTCTACCGATTGTAAACAAGCAATCCTATAATTTGGGGTATGACTACAAATACCCCAAATCACTCAAAAGTCCTCATTCTTGGATCAGGCCCTGCTGGCTACACGGCCGCGGTATACGCTGCCCGTGCCAACTTGAACCCAACCCTCATTACTGGCATCGCCCAAGGCGGCCAATTAATGACCACCACTGATGTGGAAAACTGGCCTGCTGACCCAGATGGCGTTCAAGGCCCAGAACTCATGGATCGCTTTTTAAAGCATGCTGAGCGTTTTAATACCAACATCATTTTTGACCACATTCATACTGCGGCGTTGACAGAAAAGCCGATTCGTCTCGTGGGCGATTCCGGCACATACACCTGTGATGCTCTGATTATTTGTACTGGCGCTTCCGCTCAGTACATCGGCCTACCAAGCGAAGAAGCATTTATGGGTCGCGGCGTTTCTGGTTGCGCAACTTGCGATGGCTTCTTCTATCGTAATCAAGATGTGTGCGTAGTAGGCGGCGGCAACACTGCAGTTGAAGAAGCGCTCTACCTTACTGGCATCGCCAAGAAAGTAACTGTCATTCATCGTCGCGATAAGTTCCGTGCTGAGCCGATTCTGAATGACCGCCTCATGGCTAAAGTTGCTGAAGGCAAAGTAGAGTTGAAATTGAACTCCACTTTGGATGAAGTGCTTGGCGATGAAAAAGGAGTAACTGGCGTTCGCATTAAGAAACAAGATGGCAGCACAGAAGATATTGCCGTGACTGGCGCCTTTATTGCCATCGGCCACAAACCCAATACAGAGTTGTTTGTTGGGCAGCTAGATATGAACAACGGCTACCTCAAGACACACTCCGGCCTGGAAGGTAACGCTACCGCCACCAATATCCCAGGCGTATTTGCAGCTGGCGACGTGCAAGACCACATCTATCGCCAAGCCATCACCAGTGCTGGCACGGGCTGTATGGCAGCCTTGGATGCGCAACGTTACTTGGAAACTTTGGCCTAATCAACCGAACCAGTGATCAAATAAAAATGCCTAGCGATGCTAGGCATTTTTATTTACAGGTAGCAATTACCCTTTAGATACTAAGGGCCAGCAAGGCAATTTCTGGGGCTCTATCCAGAATCTTCAGCAAAGCTTTGGCGGCGCCCGTAGGACTCCTCTTGCCCTGCTCCCAATTTCGAATAGTCTCCAAAGAAACCTCTATACGATTGGAGAATTCCTGCTGAGACAAGCCAATTCGTTCGCGAACCCCTCTCGCGTATTTGGCTGCATCCAGCATCGCCTGCGCATCATCTTGATGCTGATGCAACTTAATCAATCTCTCGGTAGCGGCATCAAGTAATTTTTTATCAACAAATCCTTTGGGGAAACTTCCTGGATCATTCAGGTCTACGCTAACGCGAATTATTTTCTTCATAACGCTTTACCTCCCTACGATTTGCTCTTCTCGCTGAAATAATCCTCATGGCAGTTGGCCTCTTTGTATAAATCACCACAAACGCTCTTCCCTCTAACTTACCTAAGGCTCTGAAGCGCTCCTCACCATAATCCCAGCGCTGGTCTTTTTCCACAACCAATCCCGGATCTATAAAAATTGATATCACATATGCAAAATTGAAATTTCGAGAGTTCTGGCACAAGTCACTTTTTGCCATATCCTATTCAAAATCCATTGGCACCATTGTAGGCCAATGGCCTACTATTAGTCAATCCACTAAGGGGTCTTATCTATGGGCTTTATTGCAGAAAGCCTTAAACTAGAGCCCACAAAGCATTCATGGCTTTACCAGTAGGAAATAGATTCAATATTCAGAAACATCGCCCGTCCCTTTGCTAAGATCGGAGCGTACATTAATCACTAACCGGAGTATTTATGAGTTACGACAAGGTCAGCCCAGGTAAAAAAATCCCAGAAATTTTCAACGTCATTATCGAGATCCCAATGAATGCGGATCCAGTGAAGTATGAAGTGGATAAAGAAAGTGGCTGCCTATTTGTGGATCGCTTCATGGGTACAGCAATGCACTATCCATGCAACTACGGTTACATCCCACACACGATTGCTGGTGACGGTGATCCGGTAGACGTTCTCGTAATCACGCCTTTCGCATTGGTGCCAGGCTCAGTGGTAAGCTGCCGCGCTATCGGCATGCTAGAAATGGAAGACGAAGGCGGTCAAGACGCGAAGTTATTAGCTGTTCCAGAAGACAAAATTTTGCCGATCTACAAGCATTTGCAAAAGCCAGAAGACGTCAATGAATTGCTCCTCGCCCAGATTCAGCACTTCTTCGAGCACTACAAAGATCTTGAAAAGGGTAAGTGGGTAAAAGTAAAAGGTTGGACTGGTGTTGCTGGTGCCCATAAAGAAATCTTGGACGGCATCGAAGGCTATGCCAAGTCACAGAAGTAATTGATTCTCTAGCATTGATATTGGGAGTGAGCTCACAAACCATCGCCTTAGCGCAAATCAACCCTCTTCTGGGTGATTTGCCTGGCAACGCGCAGCTCATCTCTCAAGCCGCCGCTGATGCATTCGCAAAAGGCGCAACGGTTTTAGTTACCCCAGAGCTATCGCTCACCGGTTACCCCCCAGAAGATTTATTACTACGCCCCGCTTTTATTGAAGCGGCTGAACGCGAGCTCAGTTGTTTAATGCTGGAGCTCAAGAAATTCCCAGGCCTGACTGTCATTGTTGGTCACCCTAAAAAAACCAATGCCGGCTTGCAAAACTTCGCCTCCGTATTGCGTGATGGCAAAGTGATCGCGGGTTATGCAAAACAAGAATTACCCAATCACGAAGTGTTTGATGAAGTGCGCTACTTCGTCCCAGGTAATGAAGCTTGTGTATTTGAAAACGCAGGTATTCGCTATGGCCTCATTCTATGTGAAGATGCGTGGCATGCCGCCCCTGCCAAGCAGGCTCATGCCGCAGGCGCGCAAGTGCTATTGGTTTTGAATGCATCCCCTTATCACTTACAAAAAGAAGCCTTACGCATCGAGGTGTTGCGCAAACATATTGCGATCACCAAAATGCCATTGGTGTACGTAAATGCTGTTGGCGGACAAGATGAGCTGGTGTTTGACGGCGGATCTTTCGCACTCAATCATGCGGGTGATGTTGTGATGGCAATGCCTCAGTTTGAAACTGGCTTAGGCCTTGTTTCAGTCACAGCAAGCGTTGATTTAGAAAAGGGTTCTGTTGCCACGCCTTTGAGCGTAGAAGCCCAAGCCTATCAAGCATTGGTTTTGGGTGTACGCGATTACGTGCAAAAGAATGGCTTCCCGGGCGTCATTATTGGTTTATCTGGCGGCGTCGATTCCGCTTTGGTACTCGCTATTGCAGTAGATGCCTTAGGGGCTGATAAAGTTCGCACCGTCATGATGGCCTCTCGTTATACCGCTGATATCTCCTGGATCGATGCCCGTGAAATGGCAAAAAATCTAGGCGTTCAATACGATGAAATCCCCATTAGTGAACCAGTCGACGCACTCGAAAAAGCCTTGGCTGAGCAGTTCAAGGGGTTAAAAGTCGATGCGACCGAAGAGAATATTCAGGCGCGGGTACGCGGCACCCTACTAATGGCGCTCTCCAATAAAACAGGTCGTCTAGTACTTACCACTGGCAATAAGAGTGAAATGGCTGTCGGCTACTGCACCCTTTACGGCGATATGGCGGGTGGTTTTGCAGTAATTAAGGATATCGCCAAGACCTTGGTCTATCGTCTCTGCGCTTACCGCAATAGCATTGCCCCCATTATTCCGGAGCGCATTTTGACCCGCGCCCCTTCCGCTGAATTGCGTCCCGATCAAACTGATCAAGATAGCCTCCCTTCGTACGAAGTGCTTGATGGCATTGTTGAGCGCTACATGGAGCAGAACCAATCCATTGCCCAGATCATTGCCGCTGGATTTGATTCTGAGAGTGTTGAAAAAGTCACACGCCTCATCAAGCTCAATGAATACAAACGTCGCCAAGCTCCCCCAGGAGTCCGGGTAACGACCCGAGCATTTGGCCGTGACTGGCGCTACCCTATCACCTCGAAATTTAGAGCATAAACAGGGTATTGAAGCCCTCTCAAGAGCTCTTCTAGGTGTCGGAGTCCAGTTCTAGGTATGATTACTGTATTAAGGGGAATATATGAAGCTAATTACATCCATTATTAAACCGTTCAAACTCGACGAAGTTCGCGAAGCCTTGGCTGAAGTTGGCGTTACTGGCTTGACTGTTACTGAAGTTAAGGGATTTGGTCGCCAAAAAGGCCATACCGAACTCTATCGTGGCGCTGAGTACGTTGTTGACTTTTTACCAAAAGTAAAAGTAGAAGTCGTTGTCGCCGGTGATCGCGTTGATGCGGCTATCGAAGCAATTACGAAAGCAGCCCGTACCGGCAAGATTGGTGATGGCAAAATTTTTGTAAGCCCAATCGAGCAAGCGATCCGCATTCGCACAGGCGAAATAAACGAATCAGCAGTTTAAGAAGTACTTCGGAATACGCTAGCCCTATTGCCAGGGTTAGCGAGACTGAGAGTCTGTCCGATCAGCGGATGGAGCTACCACTTCAGCAGCTTCCAACACCACAGTTTTACGATTGGTATTGAGGGAGTTAACTCTAGAGCCCTGGAAATAAATATCCAACTGAGCCAGACCAGCGGTCAGCACCTTAAAGGGTGGCTTGCCATAAAAAGATACGCCTACCCCAGCTTCAACTGACTTGTTTTGAATCTTTCCGGTGGCGTCTATGACACAAATTACCTGCTTTGACTTGGCTTGCACATAAACCATATCGGCAGACTTGCGTCCAATTTCTGGTCGATAGTTGACTGCAGGCTCTTCAGCGGCAGGACATGCGCCTGATGCCTCAGGCGTTGCTGTAGCAGGCACAGCCGCCGTTACGGCAGTGATGGGTGTTGCACTAGAGGTATCAGCTGCCGGCGCGGCAGGCTCGGGCTCAGCCACCTCTTCTTTAATAACAATGACTTCTTCTGGCTTATCTGCAAAAAATAATGTCTGCAGATTGATTACCGCAAAAACCAATCCTGCAAGTACCGCTAACCAAAGCAATACTTTCTTTTGGGATGCCAATGCATTCGCCTTACGCTCTCTTGGTTTCTCAATAGCTACCGCTGTATCCGCCATCACCACTTCAACCACTTTGACCTGAGAAACCTTTACAGGCTCCGGCGTTGGCACTGGAGCCTCTATTGAATTTTTTTCTACTTCGATGTTGGATGGAGGTGGAGGCCCATAGTCAAAAGCCTCTTCGTCACTCATTCCTAAGAGATTGGCTACTTTCTTGGCTGCAGTAAATTTAATTTGCAGACCATAAAAAGCGCCCATTTCACCATTTTCAATTTGCTCAATTTGGCGAACAGAAAGACAGGCCATTCCACCAAGATCTTTTGTACTCAGACGAAGCTTTTCCCTTGCCTTGGTAAAGGCTTCCTTGCGAATCTCAGGGAGGTTAGAGCTTTTATTCACTAAAGGTATCTTAAATGGCTAAGATGAAAAATTGATGACTGATATTATTCTCAAAATTTTAAGAGGGAAATTAGCCCTAGAGCTAGCTATTTTGAAAGTTCTCCAGATCGGACTCTAGGTATTTCGCCACTAAAGTTTGCACAGACTCAACATGCATTTTGTCCATCACTCTAGCCTTATGCACTTTAATCGTCGCGTCTGTAGTGCCTAACTTCACGGCGATATCCTTATTCAGCAAACCCTTAACTAGCCAGAAGCAAACCTCTTTCTCCCTAGGGGTGAGCGTTGCGTAGTCTTTCTTGGTCTCCACTTCCTTGGAGACGCGCTTGAGTTGTCTTTTATCAAATTCGACAGCGTCAGCAACTGCTTTTAATAAGTCTTCTAAATTGAATGGCTTAAATAGAAAATCCAGGGCGCCTTTTTTCAATCCCTTCACAATCTGGTGAGGGTGACTTTGGCCGCTGACAAAAATAATCGGGGTCTTACGCCCCATCTGCAGCAATTTTTCCTGAAGATCAATTCCGGTCATATCGGGCATTTGCATATCGAGCAAAATCACCGCCGGAGAAACTGGAATTGAATGGGCTAGAAAGGTCAATGCAGAAGAAAAATCCTCAACAATATATCCAACCTCTTTCAACATCCTACTTAAAGAAGTGCGCATCGACTCATCGTCGTCAATTAGGTAGATGTGGCCAACTTTAGTCATTGAATTTGAAGGAAAAAGTAATAGATAAGGCAATGTACTGCAGCTTGTTTCGGAAGGATATTAGCTTTTAAGCTAATGGTAAGACTGAATGAGGAAATACAATAGCGAAATAGAGTGCTGCGGTGCATAGCGAAATCCAGGGAAAAAGCCTCATAAAGCCCTGCATTACTAGCTATCTCACGGCACAATAGAGCTTTTCGACCAATTCTTTTCTGGAGTCAATATCAGCATGAAACGCCTCAATGAACGCTCGCGCAATGTCACCGAAGGGGTTGCTCGCGCTCCTAATCGCTCAATGTATTACGCAATGGGCTACCAGGAAAAGGATTTTTCTAAGCCAATGGTGGGCGTAGCAAACGGTCATTCCACAATTACTCCTTGCAATAGCGGCTTACAAAAACTAGCTGACGCAGCAGTTAACGCACTAGAAGAAGCAGGCGCTAAAGCCCAAATGTTTGGCACACCTACCGTTTCTGATGGTATTGGCATGGGCACAGAGGGCATGAAGTACTCACTGATCTCTCGCGAAGTGATTGCGGACAGTATTGAAACTTGTGTCAATGGTCTTTGGCAAGATGGCGTAGTGGTGATTGGTGGCTGCGATAAGAATATGCCGGGCGGCATGATGGCGATTGCACGTACAAACGTGCCTGCAATCTATGTTTATGGCGGAACCATTAAGCCAGGTCATTACAAAGGCAAAGATCTCAATATTGTTTCTGCATTCGAAGCTGTTGGCGAATTCACTTCTGGTCGCATGAACGAAGAAGATCTCAAGGGCGTCGAACAACACGCTTGTCCAGGTAGCGGCTCTTGCGGTGGCATGTATACCGCCAACACGATGAGCTCTTCATTTGAAGCGCTTGGCATGAGCCTGCCCTACTCCTCCACTATGGCCAATGAAGATGCCGAGAAAGTTGCAAGTGCTCACGAGTCAGCCATTGTGCTGGTTGAAGCCATCAAAAATAATTTACGTCCACGCGACATCATCACTAAAAAATCTATCGAGAATGCAGTGAGCGTCATCATGGCTGTTGGCGGCTCCACCAACGCAGTTCTGCATTACCTCGCCATCACTAGCGCGGCAGAGATTGACTGGACCATTGATGACTTTGAGCGTATTCGTAAGCGCGTTCCTGTGATCGTGGATATGAAACCATCAGGCACATACCTGGCAACTGATCTTCACCAGGCTGGCGGCATTCCGCAAGTGATGAAGATTTTGTTAGACGGCGGACTCCTGCATGGCGAGTGCATGACCATCACCGGTAAAACGATTGCAGAAACATTGAAAGATGTTCCATCAGTGCCACGCGCTGATCAAAAGGTAATCCGCACTTTAGATAACCCGCTGTACAAGCAAGGTCACTTGGCAATCCTCAAAGGTAATATCTCCCCAGAAGGTTGTGTCGCGAAGATTACCGGCCTTAAGAACCCATCCATCACCGGCCCTGCTCGCGTATTTGATTCAGAAGATGATGCAATGGCTGCAATCATGGCGCAAAAAATCAAAGATGGTGATGTCATGGTGATTCGTTATGAAGGCCCTAAAGGCGGTCCAGGGATGCGTGAGATGCTTGCCCCTACCTCTGCCCTCGTTGGTCAGGGATTGGGCGAGACGGTAGGCCTCATTACCGACGGACGCTTCTCTGGTGGTACATGGGGTATGGTCGTTGGTCACGTTGCCCCTGAGGCTTTTGTAGGCGGCACAATCGCGCTCATCGAAGAAGGTGACTCTGTAACAATCGATGCGCACAAACTACTCATCCAACTCAATGTCAGCGATGAAGAGATCGCTAAGCGCCGTGCAGCATGGAAGCAACCTAAGCCACGCTATACCCGCGGTTTACTCGCTAAATATGCTCACCTGGCAAGCACTGCAAGTAAAGGTGCCGTTACGGACCTGAATTTGGATTAAGTCAGCTTTAGGGCGGTATCTAACCCAATCAAAAAGCCCCTCAGTCATAAGACTCAGGGGCTTTTTTAATACTTAGTGCTTCATTGCCCCACCATGGCCAGCGCCCATAGCGTTCACCGGCACTTTCACCTCAACCTCACCAGCCTTTGCAAACTTAAGCTTGACTGGAACGGTCTCGCCAGCGGTTAAGGGCGCCTTAATATTCATGAACATTAAATGAAATCCACCCGGCTTCAGCTCAACAGAGCCACCTGCTGGCACTGCAATATCTTTTACCTGGCGCATCTTCATCACCTGCCCTTCCATGGACATTTCATGTAACTGCACTTCACCAGCTACCGGCGAGCTTGCGTAGAGCAATTGATCGGCAGCGCCCTTGTTCTCAATCTTCATAAAACCACCAGCCACTTTTTGCCCGGGGACGGTTGCGCGGGTATAGGCATTTTCAATCTCTACACTACCAACCTTAGCATTTTGAGCAAAGGCTCCAACTGCAAATACTGCCGCAGATATAGAAATTAAACCAATCACAATATTTTTCATGCCACTCTCCTAAAAATTAATAAACGCCTCTAGCAAACCACTTCTTTAATGCAAGGAAATTGATCGGGCCTGTTTTCCGAGTTATCTTTCCATTTTTATCAATCAACAAAGTCATTGGCGTTTCACCGCGCCACTGGGGGTCGATTTCATGTCGAAAATAATCATCAAAAGGGATATTCAGATAGTAGTTATCAGCAGCATCTAGATGGGCTTGGGATAACATTTTTTTTGTTGCTTCAACAGGCACCTCATCAACCTGAATGAATATCACCTTCGAACCTCTATCCGCAGAGAGAAACTTCCCCCATTGAGGCATTTCCCTTGCGCAGGGCGCACAAGTGACACCCCAGAAATGAACGGCAATAGCTTGCCCCGCGTTTTTCTTTAATAAAGAGCTCCACTCCCCCTTTTGATATGCTTGGATACTTACCGCATCTGCAAAGGCAAGATTCATCATCAGTAAGAATAAGGAAAGAATCGGGAATAGTTTTTTCATTGTTTGCTGCCCAGTTTAATGACTTGATACCCATCAGCACGAGTTAGCCAAGATAAAAAAACATCGCTTCCATTGCTAATTAACAAAGGATGATCTGAATATGCGCTTGTCTGTGCAACTAGACTGGGCTGAGACCAGGTAACACCATCATCCGGAGATTGCTTAAGGTACACAGATGTTGTTACCCCATCAAACACTTTCCAAACCAACCAAATAGATTGATCAAGAGCAAGAAGATAGGGGCGGGAGATATTCTCACCCTCAGAGCCAATTCTGCTTGGCTTTGAGTAGACCTCCCCCTGATTACTAGAATTTGCATAAAACACTCCAGAGCGGGCAGATCCCTGAGTAAACCAGGCCACATGATATTTTCCAGTACCAGAAACCGCAATTGCTGGACCATGGTGCGGGCAAGCATCAGTTCTCCACTCGTCTTTAGAGACTCTGCGAATTTTTCCGGACGAGGATTCATTAATTAACTGGGTTGCGTGATCACGTATACCGCCAGGGAAAATAGCTCGATAAACAATTGCTACCCCACCCTTTGGATCAATGGTGGAGCCTATGCGACAGCATTCACAACTCTGCTCATTGGCAATTTTCTCAGGCTGAAAGGTTTTTCCAGCGTCATTCGAAAATGAATAAGCGATGGATCCGCCAAGACGCGCATTGCCCGACTGCTTCGCATCAGCAACTAAACGCTTATCAATCCAAGCCAAAAATATGGAGTTATTTTCACCAATCACCATTGAAGGAAAGCGCTCGCTAGAGCCGTTCTTTATCAGTGGCGTGGGGGCTGTAAAACTGAGGCCTCCGTCAGAAGAGTGGGCCGTATTGATCTGTGCATTCCAATTACTATCCTTGAAAAATGCATAAGCCAGAAATATATTTCCTTTGGAATCAGAAACAATTTGGGGGCGGGCATCACTTCCAGCATCCAAGGATTTTCCATGTTCCGCGACAACTATGGGGGATGTAAACCTCTTTCCTAAATCGGATGACTGGGCAACAGATACCTTGCCGCCAGAGGCCCAAGCAAGCAATAAATTGCCATCTTTAGTTAAAAATGGGGTTGCCGCATTGGCGCAGTCCAATCCAAAGCCCTCGCAAGCCTGAAGCTTGGCTGATGAAGCGCCTGCCATCGAAGAATGATTCATCTGCGCTTGCGCAAGACCCGCGGTACCGAGCAGACTCAGAAGTAGTGGGCCGAACAACTGGCGACTAAAAGAGGAAAGGAATTGATATACCATTAGAAGATGATACGTGCGCCCATAGATATTGTTTGTGGCATGCCCAATACATAACTAGAACTGTTACTGCCAGTGCCAAAGGTGATGTACTGGCGGTTAAACAAGTTGACGGCCGACGCATATACCGTTGCACTCTTAGTCACTTCATAGTTAGCGCGAAGTCCGACTACAGCATAAGAGGCAACTGGCAAGGTATTGCCGTTATCTAACCAAGAGCTACCCACATATCTAACAGTCGCAGTCAAACTTGCTTGAGGCGCTGGGTAATATGTTATTCCACCGCCCAAAATATTTTGTGGCACCCCAGCCACCTGCTTACCGACCGGATCAGTAGTAGCCGTCCATGTCAACTTAGTGCTCGTAAATGCATAGTTAGCATCTGCTGCCCACCGTGAATTAATGTCGTGATGCAACTGGAACTCAAGACCTTGACTCAACAGGCTTTGATTATTTGTGTAGTAACTAGAGTTAGTGGAGCACCCACTAGGATTACCAACCGTAGCACAAAGAGAGTTGGCTAAAGCTTGTTGGCTAGGTTGAATTTTGTAACTCACAATTGCATTCTGTATGTAATTATTAAATGCAGTTAGCTGAGCAAAGCCACCCCTCCAGCGATAGTCGGTACCTACCTCATAGCCCGTCATTGTTTCTGGGGTGAGATTTGGATTTGCAAATGAATATCCAGTGCCAGATCCATAACTACGAAGCGTGTTATTCATTCCGGGCGCATGAAATGCTTGATAGGCCGCAGAACGTAAATCCCAATCTTTATTTAGTTTGTACAACAAACCTAATGTGGGACTGAGTTGAGTCTTGCTTTGATTCGAAACATTTTGATATATCGGCGCACCACTGAGGCCCGCATTATAGGAGGTTGGAGTTTGACTATTCCACTGATCCAGGCGAGCCGCCAAGGTGGTCTCAAGTGGAAATGACACTGCCCTAGACTTCACCTGACCCAGTAAGCCATAAAAAGTTTGCTGGCCCTGTCCATAGTTCACAGCTGTCAGTGATCCATTCGTGCCAAGGTTATTCGTTTGATTTGATCCTGCAATGTTACGAGCATCAACACCCACAACATACTGATCGAGAACCCCGCTTACTTCTTGAGTATATTGAGCAGACCCTCCTATGGTGCTGTAGGGATCTTTGTAGTTTGCATTGATATAAGGGAAATTTTTGGGATTAGAGCCTGTGGCCGAAGTGGTTGAGCCATTTTGCTTATTAAAACCCGTGCTCTCGTAGAAGAAATTAACATCTACTTTTGACTTCTCATCTAAGTGAGTTGTTGTTCCGCCAGCCAAGTCGGTCTCTTGCATGATATTTGTTGCAAAAGCATAGCCCGAAGAGAGATCAGACATAGTGTGATAACCAACGCGGAAAAATCCGCTCGTGTCTTGGGTGGCTTTAAAGTAACCCTGCAACCTCACATTGGAGTTGTGGGAAGCTGCATCGCCCTGTCCATTTTTTATGCTTGTTGGTGATGCCGGAGAAATCGTGGCTATATTTTGGTAACCATCAGTATTAAAGTAATCCGCAGAGAATCTGAGTTGCAGGCTTTCAGAGGCAATTAAATCCTTGGAGGCAGCTACATTGCCAGTCCCAAATGCACCATAGCTTGCTGAAACCTCTTGCTGGCTATTGACTGGTGTTTTGGTCTTAATATTAATCACCCCACCCATGCCATAGTTACCCCACAAACTAGAGACGCCTCCACGAATAAACTCAACAGAATCAATTGCGGACATGGGAACTAAGTTCCATTGCACCGTTCCATAAAAAGCATCATTTGCTGGCACGCCATCAATCAGTACCAAAGTTCTTGCATTACCAAGACCGCGGACATTAATACTTTGCCCGGTTGGATCTTTTTGGTAATAGGGAGCGTCATTCAGAATAACGCCAGGTACATTCTTTAGGACTTGATCAATCGTTTGATCCGGAGCCGCCTCTAACGCCTCTTTGGTCAAAACCGTTGTATTCAATGGAATCTCATCTAGCGACGTACCCGAACGAGTCGCCGAGACGGTAACAGTCTTCAATTTCTGATCATAGTCAGGTGGCGGCGCAATTTGAGCCTGAGCACTGGACGAAATGAGGATTAACCCAAATAGCATACCAACGCATATGCTAATTTTCTTTTGTTTATACAGCATTTACCACTCCACACAATACAAGGACAACACAATATTTCGTTGCCAACTACATAGCTAGGCTATGCCCTAATCAATAAATTAGGCTTGTGTGGGAGGGGCTACTGAGGGAGGCATTACCCAAACAGCGAGCGGCTTGGGTGATTGATAGAAAAGCTGAGGTAACAAGGCAAAGTTTTGGGGTGCTTCAAAACTGAGGTTTGTATTAAATGCGGGGGTGATGCTGCTGTGACCTACGCAATATGGGCAAGACGGTGTAGATTGAGTCTGATCAGCAAAATCATCGCCTGCCACTTGAATCTGCATCTTGCTGCCGTCAATCGAACAGACATCCATGGCAAAACCTTGGCCATGCTTTGCAACAGAAACTGCCTGAGAAATCGATGGCGCAAGCGCACTCATCACAATTGCTAGGACAGCAATCCAATGGACGAGACAGTTTTTGCGGAAATTCATGATGAATGAGATTCTATCTCAATACGATTGCAGGTGTGCAAATGCAAAAGGGGTCCCGAAGGACCCCTTTTATGACATATAAATCTGAATTACATAGAAGCTGAGCGCTCGATCAGTTTGCGACGCATTGGACGCAATACAAACCAAGCCAAGATTGCAGCAGTTCCGTTTAGGAAACTCGCAACCCAGAATACAGACTCCCATCCGCCTGTAGCTGTAGCCAATACGCTAGACAAAGGAACCAGTAATGAAGCAGTACCTTTTGCTGTGTAGAGCAAGCCAGCATTACCAGCAGCATAGGTGGAACCAAATGTATCGGCGTTGGTTGATGGGAACAAGCTGTAAATCTCACCCCATGCAAAGAACACGAGACCAGTCAACAATACGAACAAGACTGGGTCTTGACCGAAGTAGTACAAGCCCAAGATGCCCAAGCACTCAAATGAGAAGCACAGCGTCATGGTTTGCTCGCGACCAATCTTATCGGATACCCAACCAAAGAAAGGACGGGTTAAGCCGTTCAAGACGCGGTCAACGGTCAAAGCAAAAGTCAATGCAGGCAAAGCCAAACCAAGGATGCTTACAGTAACGCCAGCAATCTTGAAGTCTTTAGCAATTGGACCCAACTGAGCAGTAGCCATCAAGCCACCAGCAGCGACCATCACGAACATGAGATACATCACCCAGAACACAGGCTGCTTAACCATTTCCATTGGACGGAAGTCTTTGCGAGTTTGCGCAACGCTTGCCTTAACAGCAGTAATAGCACTCTTAATTGGCTTAGACAGGAACAAGCTTAAAAGAACCACAATCGCGCCTTGACCAATACCGAAGTACCAGAAAGCATCCTGATAGCCATTAGCGGCAATCATTTTTGCAATTGGAATTACGGTCAATGCAGAACCAGCACCAAAGCCAGCAGCAGTTAAGCCAGCAGCCAAACCGCGACGATCTGGGAACCACTTCAACGCATTACCTACGCAAGTACCATACACGGCACCAGCGCCAACACCACTTACTGCAGCAGCGATGTAGAGCATAGTCAAAGTCTCAGCATGGGCATTCATCATCCAACCCAAGCCACAGAGAAGGCCACCACCAAATACCACTGGACGTGGGCCAAATTTATCAACTAAATAACCTTCAATTGGCACCAGCCAAGTCTCGGTCAGAACAAATATGGTGAAAGCAACTTGAATCGCTGAACGACCCCATCCAAATTTTTCATCAATTGGGTTTACAAATAGTGTCCAACCATATTGCAAGTTTGCAATCATCGACATACACACAATGCCGATTAGTAGCTGAAACCAACGACCTCCTAGAGGCCCTGTAGTTTTCTCGCCGCTCATCTGTAATCTCCTGTTTATCTTTTATTAAATCTATTTACTAAATTGCAAATTCCGCTACAACTGCGGTAACTGATTTTTCAGCATATACGCCGTCAATCTCTTGACACCAGTCAAGTTTTATTCTTTTCCGCACTAGTGATTACCCTCGCTAGAAACCCCTCACTACTTGGGTTACAAGCCTTTTTCAATATTACTGGAGGGTGCTTAGATTCGATGCCCATTGTGATGAGTAATAACCCTTGTATCAATCCTTGGGTCAAAGCGTTTTGAGTAATTTGAAATCTGTAGAAATAAAAAAGCCACCCTAGGGTGGCTTTTCTTGACGCTATTTTTTTGAATTACATGCCGCGATATGCGCCATCAAAATCATAGTGACGGGTGCGCTGCTGAGCAGCTGGTTTGCTTTCAGAAAAAAGCTGGTTGAACATATTCAATAACTGAGTCATTTGAATCTCCTTAAGGGTTAATACCTAGAGTATAACCCTAATATTATGGCGATGCAACAATTCAAGATTTGCTTAAAGAGTCAAAAAGTCAGCAATTACAAACATATAAGCCATTGATTTATATGGATAAATATGTGAATCGTGTTAATGAGATGATTTCCGCGTGCGTAAACACTAGTTTTCCTATCGCCCCCACCAAGCAATCGATATAGGCAAGGTCGACCTACCCTAGCAGCTTGAATCTAGCGGAATCGATCCAATAACTTCTTACTAACTTTATCCAACTCGGCTGCATCTTTGATTAGAAATTGCAAGCCATTAGAGTCGGCAATTAAGAGGGTATTTCCCGCGATTCGACGGATGTCTTCTTCGCCCTTTAGACGAATTCTGGTGGGGCCACGGTCAGTTTCGATATCCCAAATACTGGGTGTAGCGAAGGTAGAGACCTTGGTAATTCTCTCAATGACTGGCATGAATTCACGCGTAGTCATTTCTTCCTCAATCAAAGCCAGCTCCGCTTCTGGAATCGCACTGACGCTATCAAACCAACACAACTCCTTACCCGACTGATCCATGATGGAGATCCCATCACCCGGCGCGGTAATCGGAAAGGCTCTGACTGGATAAACACCTACGTGACGATTACCAGCAGCATCAATCAAGACCAGACGCCCCAATGTGTCGCGCTCTAGGGCGTGCGGTTTTTGATATTCATTCATACGCCACCGCCAGTTTCCTTGGCAAGTACTTCTAAGCCTTCTTCACTATGCTCTTCAATACTCTCACCAATAGCGCCGCCCTCAACGAGCTCTGCCGCATGACGAAGTTGCGCTTGATATAGGGCGTAGTAAGCGCCCTGTGCATCCATCAACTCATCATGAGATCCAATCTCGACAATCTCGCCTTTGTCTAGCACTACCAAACGATCCGCTTTACGCAGCGTAGAAAGTCGATGGGCAATCGCGATCGTGGTACGGCCTTTAACCAGATTATCTAAAGCGCGCTGAATTTCTTTCTCAGTCGTGGTGTCAACAGAAGATGTTGCCTCATCCAAAATCAGAATGCTTGGATTAATCAGAAGCGCGCGTGCGATAGAGATCCGCTGGCGCTCACCGCCAGAAAGAGATTGACCGCGCTCACCTACCAAAGAGTCATAGCCGAGCGGTAGGCGAAGAATAAATTCATGAGCATGGGCTGCGCGCGCTGCCTCAATAATTTCTTCGCGCGTAGCATCGGGCTTTCCATACGCGATATTTTCAGCAATCGTGCCAAAGAATAAAAATGGCTCCTGAAGAACCAAGCCGATGCGCTTGCGATAGTCCGCAATTCCAATACTGCGAATGTCGCGACCATCTAAAGCAATTGAACCGCTACTCACATCATAAAAGCGACAAATTAAATTCACTAACGTACTCTTGCCTGAGCCACTATGCCCAACCAAGCCAATCATTTCACCAGGAGCAATATCAAGATCGATTCCCTTGGATACCGCGCGATTACCATAACGGAAACCCACGCCACGCAAGGAGATGCGGCCTTTTACTTCACCTAAAGGAGTTGGGTTAATAGGCTCAGGGACGCTAGAGACATGATCCAAAATATCAAAGATACGTTTTGCTCCAGCGGCTGCTTTTTGGGTGTGCGAAACAATGCGACTCATTGAATCAAGGCGAATATAAAAACGGCCGATATATGCCAGGAAAGCAATCAATACACCAACGGTGACTTTTTGATGCGCCACCTGCCAAATACCAAAACCCCACACAACTAGCAAACCGGTTTCAGTGAGCAAAGTCACTGTTGGAGAAAACAATCCCCACACTCGATTTACGCGATCATTGATTTGCAGGTTATGTTTATTCGAATCCACAAAGCGCTTGAGCTCGCGATCTTCTTGGGCAAAAGCTTTAACCACACGAATGCCTGGAATAGTGTCCGCCAAAATATTAGTGACCTCAGACCAAATACGATCAATCTTTTCAAAGCCAAAACGCAACTTATCGCGCACTACATGAATCATCCACACGATAAATGGCAAAGGCGCTAATGTAACTAGGGCCAGCAATGGATCAATCGATACCAAAATAGCCGCGGTCATCGTGATCATCAGTACATCGGTAGCAAAATCCAGGGCATATAAAGATAAAAATACGCAGATACGATCTGTCTCGGCGCCAATACGCGCGATTAAATCGCCAGTTCTTTTCCCACCAAAATACTCGAGGGAAAGTTTGAGTAAATGCTCAAAGGTAGTGTTGCGTAAGTCAGCTCCAATCCGCTCACTTACTAAAGCAAGTAGATATGTTTTCCACCAACCAAGACCCCACGCCACAATGGCTGCACCAAATAATGCGGCCAAATACTTGCTGGCTAAATGGAAATCAATCGGATTGCCGCGCTCATAGGGAATCAGCACATGATCCATCAGTGGCATCGTCAGATACGGAGGTATTAAAGTCGCTCCCGTTGAGAGCAAGGTTAAAACAAAACCCAGCAAGAGCTCTTTCTTGTATGGGCGAGCAAAACGCCACAACTTAAATAGAGTCCAAGTTGAGGGAGGCGCATCTTCTTCTGGATCGCATGTAGGGCAAGCGTCAGAATTTGCAGGCTTGGGACTGAGGCAAATTGGACAGACCTGCTTGTCATACTCAGAAACTTCAGTAGCAAGCTCGCTACCATGCTCACCACGGACCAGCTGACGAAAACCACTTTGTAAACGCAGAATTTGGGGATTAACCGCCAAAGTGAAGTACCAAACCCTCAAAAGCTTATCGTCGGATTCCAGCTTGAGATGCCCGACCCCCGCATGATCGCCATGCAAGATCCTAGCTTTAGGGCTAATAGGCCAAAATTCAGAATGCTCTCCATCCGTCCAAAATAAGCCTGTGGGGATAAGGCAAAGCATGCTTTTTCTGAAGCGCATCTCGAGATCAAGATCGAGCTCTACCCACGCCAGTATTGAACTAACAGCCTTAACAGGGGATTGAGGGCCAAGTAAGGTAGCAATCCAATCGCTTGGTAGGGGAGGAACGAATGGGGAAATTTCTGGCTTCATTGATCCTAAAAGTATAGTGGAGTCAGATTTTTTAGATTTAGCGGCTCTGTCAACTTTTAAGGCCAGAAAACCGTTAAATTGTCGTAATAGGCTTTTTTATGTATTTTTGCTAATTTTGTGGATTTTCAATAATTACTAGAACCTGAGAGACAGTCCGAGACATCCTCGCCCTCACCCGTTGAAGTGGCGCCGACCCTCCCCATCCACATATGCCCCAATTATTAGATAAAACAATCGAGATTCTGAGTGTCAAGCATCTCCGTGGTCCCAATATGTGGACCTACCATCCGGTCATTGAGGTCTGGGTTGATATCGGCGACCTAGAGGACTACCCATCCAATTTAATTCCTGGGTTCTATGATCGCTTGCTAAAAGCGCTTCCTAGTCTCCACGAGCATCGCTGTAGCTATGGTGAAGCTGGCGGATTCTTAAAACGAGTCGAAGAAGGTACTTGGCCCGCCCACATTCTTGAACACCTCACCCTAGAACTCCAAAATCTCGCCGGCATCCCTGGTGGATTTGGCAAAGCTCGAGACGGTGATCGCCGCGGCGTTTACAAGGTGATGGTTAGCGCGATCAATGAGGAAGTGACCTTAACGGCTCTCAAATACGCACGAGATTTATATCTCACCCTAGCTCAGGACACAAAAGATCCCGTAGCTGAAGTCGCCATGATTATTGAAAATCTGCGCGAACTTGGGGATGATCTATTGCTTGGACCTAGTACGGCCTGCATCGTGAACGCAGCTGAAGAGCGCGGCATTCCTTCAATTAGATTATCCGAAGGCAACCTCGTTCAGCTTGGCTATGGCGCTAAACAACGTCGCATATGGACAGCGGAGACAGACCAAACGAGCGCAATTGCTGAAACCATTTCTCGCGATAAAGACTTAACAAAAAGTCTGCTAGCTAGCGCAGGTGTGCCAACCCCAGAGGGTCGTACAGTCACTAGCCCTGATGACGCCTGGGAAGCGGCTCAAGATATTGGATTACCGGTGGTAGTAAAACCGATCGATGGCAATCATGGTCGCGGGGTATTTATTAACCTCTACACCCAACAAGAAATTGAAGCAGCCTATGCCGTAGCAATCGATGAGGGTAGCGAAGTCTTGGTAGAGCGTCACATCATTGGCGACGAACACCGCTTGCTAGTTGTTGGTAACAAAGTAGTTGCGGCGGCCAAAGGTGAAACTGTTTGGGTTACCGGTGACGGCAAACACACCGTGCTGGAACTCATTCAAATTCAGATTAATTCTGATCCACGTCGTGGCACTGCCGAAGAGCACCCACTCAATCCAGTAAGAATTGATTCCGCAGTGGAGCTTGAGCTCGCACGCCAGAAATTGACTGGATCAAGCATTCCCGCACTGGATCAAAAAGTACTCATTCAAAGCAATGGCAATGTAGCCTTTGATGTCACAGACCTCGTTCACCCAGAGGTAGCCAGCCAAGTAGCGCTTGCTGCTCGCGTTGTTGGGCTGGAGATTGCCGGCGTGGATCTCGTGGCACAAGATATTAGCAAGCCTCTCGAATCGCAAAATGCGGCAATTGTTGAAGTCAATGCAGGCCCAGGCTTATTGATGCACTTAAAGCCTGCGAGCGGCAAACCACAACCAGTTGGTAAAGAGATTGCGAACCACCTCTTCCCTCCCGGAGCTGACTTCCGCATCCCGGTAGTGGGTGTCTGTGGCGCGCGCGGCAAAACGCCCGTCGCCGAAATGATTGCTCACTTTTTGAGATTGACTAATCTATATGTTGGCCTATCTTGCAGCAAAGGATTGTTCTTCGGTCATCGCTCTATCCAGAAAAGTAATGCAGCCAACTGGGAAAATGCGCGTCGTACTTTATTAAATCGCGCAGTTGAAGCGGCCGTAATTGAAAACAATAATCTATCCATGTTGATTGAAGGCCTTGCCTACGATCGTTGCCAAGTTGGCGTTGTACTGAATGTTGATCCCTCAGCAAATTTCCCTCAGTACGCCATTTATGATGAAGACCAGGTATTCAGTATTGTCAGAACTCAAGTGGATGTCGTACTGCCTACTGGTGTCGCCGTATTAAATGCGGATGACCCGATGGTTGAAAAGATGGCGGAGCTTTGTGATGGCGAGGTCATCTTCTTCACGCAAGATTCTTCCAGCACTACAGCGAAAGAGCACCTGAAAAAAGGTGGTCGCCTAGTTCTGGTTGGTAAACAACAAATTACTCTGAAGTGTGGCAATCAGGATCAAAAGAGTATTCCAGTTCCGCGTCACTCTGAGCCTGACTCAGCTGCCCCATGGAAAGCCATGAACTTAGGTGCAGCGATTGCCGCAGCGTGGGCTTTAGACATTCCGTTCAACGTTATTGAAGCTGGTGCTGAAACCTTCGTTTCCGACGCCAGCGTTCCAACAGAGGCTTAATTGGAAATTACCCGTATTCGCATGTTGCGCGGCCCGAATTTATGGAGCCGCCACACCGCTTTAGAAGCTATCGTTTCCTGCGAAGAAACTGAACGCTCTATTGACACTATTCCTCAGTTCGAAACCAAGATCCGTGAGCGCTTCCCCCAATTAGGAAGCATGCGCCGCGGCGGCCATAACGAAATTCTTTCTTTGGCTCATGCCTTGGAACACGCCGCCCTTGGCCTCCAGTCTCAAGCTGGCTGTCCAGTAACCTTTAGCCGTACCGTCCAAACTATTGAAGATGGCGTTTACCAAGTGGTGGTTGAGTACACAGAGGAAGTTGTGGGGCGGATGGCCTTTGACTTCGCTTTTGGATTAATTCAAGCAACGCTAAATGACGTTCCATTTGATTTGGCAGCAGCCCTTTCTGAATTGGAAGCGCTTTATGAGGACGTGCGTCTTGGACCGAGCACAGGCTCCATCGTAGATGCCGCGGTTCAAAGAAATATCCCCTTCCGCCGCATGACAGAAGGCAGCATGGTGCAATTTGGTTGGGGCAGCAAACAAAAACGGATTCAGGCTGCTGAAACCAGTGACACTAGCGCTATTGCCGAGGCGATCGCTCAAGATAAAGAACTTACCAAGAACCTACTCGCTGCCGCTGGCGTATCAGTACCCACTGGTGAAGTAGTCACGACTGCGGATGACGCATGGCGTGCAGCCCAAAAGATTGGCGGCCCCATCGTCTTAAAGCCCAAAGATGGCAATCAAGGTAAGGGTGTCGTTGCGAATATTCAGACAGAAGCTGAAGTACGTGCGGGCTTCATTGTTACTCAAGCGTTCGGACGCGAAACCATTGTCGAGCGCTATCTACCTGGTGCCGACTATCGCTTACTTGTAGTTGGCAATCGCCTCTCCGCAGCGGCTAGACGTGAGCCAGCGCAAGTGGTTGGCGATGGCAAGCACACCGTTGCCGAATTGGTTGAACTGGAGAATAAGAATCCACTGCGCGGTGATGGCCATGCCACTGCATTAACTAAAATCCGCTTCGATGACATTGCGCTCGCACATTTAGCCAGCAACAATCTTTCTCCGCAATACGTTCCCAAAACTGGTGAGCGTGTTTTATTACGCAACAATGCAAACCTGAGCACCGGCGGAACAGCGACCGATGTAACCGATGATGTTCATCCTGATGTAGCTGCTAGCGCGATTGCTGCCGCACAAATGATTGGTTTAGATATCGCTGGCGTAGACATTCTGTGCGAAGCTATCTACAAGCCATTGGAATCACAAGGTGGTGGCATTGTTGAGGTAAATGCCGCGCCCGGCCTGCGCATGCATCTCAAGCCCTCCTATGGCAAGAGCCGTCCCGTTGGCGAAGATATCATCAATATGATGTACCCCCTGGGTGAAGATGGACGCATTCCAGTAGTCGCAGTAACTGGCACCAATGGCAAAACCACGACGGTGCGATTAATCTCACACCTTCTCAATGAAACCGGTCTGCGGGTCGGCATGACCACTACCGATGGCGTCTATATCAACCATCGCCTGATTGATTCTGGTGACTGCAGTGGCCCCAAAAGCGCTCGCAATGTCTTAATGCACCCAGACGTGGATGCAGCGGTCCTGGAAACAGCTCGTGGCGGCATGTTACGCGAGGGTCTTGGCTTTGATCGCTGCGAAGTTGCAGTAGTGACCAATATTGGCGAAGGTGACCACTTGGGCCTGAACTACATCACCAGCGTTGAGGATTTGGCGATTCTCAAGCGCGTTGTTGTGCAAAATGTAGCTCCAACAGGAGCTGCGGTACTGAACGCTGCTGATCCAATCGTAGCGAAGATGGGTGATGTTTGCACGGGTCGGGTGATTTTCTTTGCGCAAAATCAACACCACCCGGTTATTGCCGCACACCGCGCTAAGAATAAAAAAGTGATTTACTGTGATGGCACTTATATCGTAGCATCGAAAGGTTCGCGCGTACTCTTCCGCTTCCCGGTTAGCGAGATTCCATTTACCCAAAATGGCGTATTGGGATTCCAAGTAGAAAATGCGATGGCTTCTATTGGCGCCGCTTGGGCGCTTGGTTTAGATGCTGAAAAAATTGCTCGTGGCTTACATTCATTTGAAAGCTCAGCCAATGTAGTGCCAGGACGCTTCAATCAGTTCCAGCACAAAGGGGCAACCGTCATTGCTGATTACGGACATAACCCCGATGCAATGCGCGCCCTAGCAAGCGCCATCGAGGCGATGAAGCCCAAGAAGAGCCACGTAGTTATTAGTGGTGCTGGTGATCGTCGTGATGAAGATATCCGCGACCTCACCAGAATCTTGGGCAACAGCTTTGACAATGTCATTTTGTATCAAGACCAGTGCCAACGCGGTCGTGAAGATGGTGAAGTGCTCAAGCTCCTGAAAGAAGGTTTAGTTGGAACCACTAGAGCCAAGCAAGTAAAAGAGATTACGGGTGAATTCCTGGCCATCGATGCCGCCTTGAGTGATTTGTCTGCTGGGGATATCTGCCTGATCTTGATTGACCAAGTTGAAGAGTCGCTTGCTTATCTGAAGGAAAAGGTTCAGCCCTAAGGAGGCGCGCCCTTCTTGGCAAGTCCATAAGCAAAAAGCCCAATCACTGATTGAGCTTTTTTATTACAAGTACTGCACCCAAACTCTGTAGAGGTCTTCCGGGCAATTAGACCTGCGAGTGGTAATGCTGTAAACGCTCGATCTCTTCCTTGGAGCCCAGCATGACAGAGACACGTTCATGCAAATCGGTTGGGACCAAATCCATGATCAATTGATCACCGTTGGTAGAGGCACCACCAGCCTGCTCCACTAAGAAGCTCATCGGATTGGCCTCATACATCAAGCGCAGCTTACCTGGCTTATGGGGCTCACGCTGATCCCATGGATACATAAAGATGCCGCCACGAGAAAGCACGCGATGAACATCGGCCACCATAGAGGCAATCCAGCGCATATTGAAATCTTTGTCGCGCTCACCACTAACACCAGCCAGACACTCTTCAACATAACGACGCACAGGCTCAGCCCAGTGACGCATGTTGGACATATTGATTGCGAACTCTTTAGTAGAGTGCGCAATCTCAACAGCATGTTTAATTAAGACAAATTCACCGGTGACTTTATTCAAGGTAAACATCACCACACCGTTGCCTAAGGTTAAGGCCATGGTGGTTTGAGGCCCGTAAACAACATAGCCGGCAGCTACTTGATGACGGCCTGACAATAAGAAGTCAGAGGTCTGCAAAGGCGCAGATGGGTCTTGTTTCTTCAGCACCGAGAATATCGTTCCAATCGAAACATTCACATCAATATTGGATGAACCATCAAGTGGGTCGAATAGCAATAAGTAGTCACCGGTTCCCTGCACCGCTACCGGCAATTCCATCTCTTCCGATGCCAGGCCCGCCAAAGACTTGCAACCCTGAACCCCTTCAATCAAGAGGTCATTTGCAATGACATCCAATTTTTGCTGTACCTCTCCCTGGACATTGCCAGTACCAGCTGAGCCCAATAAACCAATTAAGGCGCCTTGGGCAACCTCATGACTCAACGTGGAGCAGGTATCAGCCACTGCTAAGAGTAATTCTTGCAAGCCAGCAGGAATAGCCTCGCCCTTCACCTTGGTGGACTCGAGATATTTCTTGAAATTGATATTGAAGTTACTTGAGGCAGTCAAAAGGAATTTCTCCGTGAATCAGGTAAAGAGGGTTACTTGGCAGACCTCTATTTTGCCCTGTTCATTCAAAAAATACTTAAATCCAACAGTCATAAGGCCTGCAGATGGGCTTTTGATTACTACAGACTCAGACTTCCCCTCTTTTTTGATGCATTATTTGATGCTAAAATGATTCAATATTGATGATGATAAAAGTATGCGAACAACTGTAACTATTGATGATGACCTCTACCAAAGAGGGCTGGAGCTTGCTGACCCCGGGATGGATAAGGCGGATCTCTTCCGTGAAGCAATGAATGTTTTTGTCAGAGTGCAAATCGGTAAACGATTGGCAGCCTTAGGTGGCAAGGCGCCAGAAATGAAAAGCATTCCTCGCCGAAAACCAAAGGGCGATTAATCACCATGACGATGGTTTTAGCGGACACCTCGGTATGGGTATCCCACTTCAGAAAGGCTAGCGGGACTTTGCAATCTCTTCTCATCAATGATCGAGTACTCTGTCATCCACTCATTATTTTGGAGCTTGCCTGTGGATCACCCCCATCGCCCAGAGTGAAAACTTTAAATCAACTCAAAAGCTTACGACAAGCAACTATTGCGACTAATAATGAAACATTAGAGTTCATTGAAAAAAATAAGTTTTATGACTCTGGTTGCGGGGCAACAGATATTTCACTGCTGGCCTCCGCACTCTTGTCAAAAGATGCTGTCATTTGGACTTCAGATAAAAAACTGCAAGCCCTCGCCCATCAGCTGGGGATTGAATTCAAGGAGAGCTTGCACTAAATTCCCAGCAAAGAAGGCCTGCTTATGCTTAAGATGCCGAAGCCTTAGAAATCACCTCTTTCACATCCGCAGAGAGAGTTCCGCAAGCGGCAACACGCTTTAAAGCCTCGAGCATCTGGGTTTGATACGGCTGAGCAAAATGACGCCAGCGATCTAAACCTCGCGCTAAACGGGCCGCTACCTGAGGGTTAATCGGATCCAAGGCAAGTACAGAGTCAGCCCAAAACGTATAGCCGCTGCCATCTACCTGATGAAAGCTAGCGGGGTTATTCATACAGAAAGCATGAATCACGCTACGAACTCGGTTGGGGTTATTCATCTTGAAAGCAGAGTGCTCTCTCAAGCGATGCACCTCATTCAAAGTAGGCTCAGCGTTTGGTACAGGCGGTCTGCTGGACTGTAAAGCAAACCACTTATCAATGACCAAAGCATCGTCAGCAAAACGAGTATAGAAGTCCTCTAAACATGCAGTAGCTGACTTAGAGCCATGAATTACCAATCCCGCTAAAGCAGCATAACGGTCGGTCATATTGTCAGCATTCTGATATTGATTGACCGCCATTGGAGCCCAAATGAGCGGATCAGCCTCTAACAACATACTGAGAGCCAGATTCTTCAGCGCGCGCTTTCCTGAGCTAGCAGCATCTGGATTAAAAGGTCCCGGCGTCTGCATTTGTTGATACAAAGCAGCCCACTCAATACGCAGCTGACCTGCGATCGCATGACGGAATGCGCGACGTGCAGCATAAATTTTCTGTGGATCTACGCTAGCGCATTGCTCATATAAATATGCCTCGGCGGGCAAGGTCAGCGCCAATTCTTTAAATGCGGGATCTAGCTCTGAATCGGTTAATAGATCGCGGTAGGCATCGATCAGTGCGGCATCTGGCAAACGATTTTCCAAAATCATTTGCATTGCCAGTTTCTGACCAGCTTCCCAGCGATTAAACGCATCATCATCGCTAGAGAACAGTGTCAATAAGTCCGCCTCGCTTTGCGCAAAATCCAGATGGATCGGTGCTGAGAAATTTCGATTAATCGATAGGACTGGGCGACTTTCCACCCCATCAAAAGTCCAGGTTTGTTGATCTTGCGTTAACTCCAACAATACCTCAGCTTGATTATCGCCAGCATTCAACAAACGTATCTTCAGGGGAATATGAAATGGCTCAGTCTTTTGCTGAACAGTATTTTTTGATGGGGACTGCGTCAAAGTAATTTGATATTGCTTTTTGGCGGAATCATAAAACTCACCCACCTTAACCATTGGTGTACCTGCCTGGCTATACCAGTGCTTGAACTGCGATAGATCTCGGTCATTCGCATCGGCCATTGCCATTAAGAAATCATCGCAAGTCACTGCCTGGCCATCGTGGCGCTTGAAGTACAAATCCATTCCCTTACGGAAACCTTCAACCCCAAGCAAGGTTTGATACATGCGCACAACCTCAGCACCCTTCTCATACACAGTAACGGTGTAGAAGTTATTAATCTCTTGATACTCGTCTGGACGAATGGGGTGAGCCATTGGACCCGCATCTTCAGGGAACTGTAGTTGACGCAAGAGACGCACATCCTCAATACGCTTTACCGCTCTACCGGACTCGCTACCCATTTGATCGGCCGAGAACTCTTGATCACGGAAAACCGTCAAACCTTCTTTCAAGGAAAGCTGAAACCAGTCCCGACAAGTCACCCGATTGCCAGTCCAGTTATGGAAATACTCGTGCGCAACAACGCTTTCAATATTGGCAAAGTCAGCATCAGTAGCGGTCTCGGGTTGAGCTAATACATACTTGGTATTGAAGATATTGAGACCCTTATTCTCCATCGCGCCCATATTGAAATCACTTACCGCCACAATCATGAATCGCTCGAGATCCAACTCTAGACCATAGCGCTTTTCATCCCAATGAATGGATGCAATCAAAGAATCCATTGCATGTCGAGTCTTCTTCAAGTCATGCGGCTCAACCCAAATTTGCAATAATTTTTTCGCACCACTGCCGGTCGTTATTGTTTCTTCAATGCATTCCAGCTTGCCCGCAACCAATGCAAATAAATAAGATGGCTTCGGAAATGGATCCTCCCAAACTGCACTATGCCAACCATTGGGCAATTTCTCGGTGCTGATGAGATTACCGTTAGATAACAAGACGGGGCACTCGGCTTCTCGAGCTCGCAAGGTAACGCGATAACGCGCCATCACATCAGGCCGATCTAAGAAATAGGTAATCTTTCTAAAGCCTTCAGCCTCACACTGAGTGAAGAAGTTTCCATTGGAAACATACAAACCCATGAGTGATGTGTTTTTTTCTGGAACACAGACGCAAATAATTTCGACTACAAATGTCTGTTTACCCTGATTGGGTAAAGCATGAATCGTGAGGGTCTCGGGAGTTAACTCAAATTGGCGATGGGCCTCGCCATTAATACGCAAGCTGACAAACTCAAGCTCATGACCCTGCAGCACCAAGGGGGCACCAGACTCATGACTCGGCCCAGGAAGCACTTCAAGACGACTTTTCACGATCGTCCTGGCGGGATCTAAGGCAATATCTAATTCAACTCGCTCAAGTGTGTAATTTGGAGCGCGGTATTCAAGCCTATGGAAGCTTTGTGCAATATCTGTTTTCATGGAGCAATTTTAAGCCCCGTTCCAGACTTTCTTCTTAACCCAAGGCAAGGGTCGTCACACCGATAGCAATGAAGGTAATAGCGGCTACAGCATGAACCCACTTGATCGGCATACGTTTAGTGAACTTTTGCCCAATCCAAACAGCAGGGGCATTTGCCAGCATCATCCCCAAAGTGGTGCCAACTGTCACGGAAAATACATCAGAATATTTAGCCCCTAAAGCAATCGTGGCAATTTGGGTCTTATCACCCATCTCCGCCAAAAAGAAGAGGCCCACAGTCAATATAAAAACTTGGAAAGCGCGGTCCGCAACCTTGGAGCCGGCAGCATCGTCAATATGGTCTGGCACCAAAAGCCATAAACCTATTCCCAGGAAGCTCAACCCCAAAATCCACTTCAACATGTCTGGACTGACAAATGTAGTGAGCCAATGCCCCAAAAATGCAGCGCAAGCGTGATTAGCAATTGTGGCAATAAAGATGCCGCCAATGATGGCCAAAGCTTGTTTTGGATAACGGGCAGCCAACATAAGTGAGAGCAACTGGGTTTTATCGCCCATTTCAGCTAGTGCAACCACACCACTAGAAAGTGCTAATGCAGAAAAGTCCATCAATTCAGTAAGGTAGATATATTAATAAGCAATACTGAAATCATAGAGGATAAATATGACAGCCCCAATATGCATTGGGGGGGGGCTGGCATCTCATGAGATGCCAGCACTATGTAGCCTTATGCAGTTCTATGCGGCCAACAGCTCTTCCGCAGTGACAAAGTCCAGTTTTTGAGCCCTTGCCACCGGCTCTGAAGTTAAACTACCCCGATGAACACTCAAGCCATTACGCAAGTGATGATCATGGGATAAAGCCAACAAGCCTCCTCGATTCGCTAACGCCTCCACAAATGGATAAGTGGCATTGGTTAAGGCAAAGGTAGAAGTACGAGCAACAGCACCAGGCATATTGGCAACGCAATAATGCAATACGCCATCGACAATATAAGTTGGATCGGCATGGGTGGTGGGCTTGGATGTTTCAAAGCAACCGCCCTGATCAATGGCGACATCCACCACCACCGATCCTGACTTCATCTTACGAACCATTTCACGAGTAACAAGCTTTGGAGCTGCAGCACCCGGCAACAGCACCGCACCAATCACCACATCAGCCTCACACACCTCCATCTCCACCAATAACGGGTCGGAATAAAATGTTCTTACACGGTTACCGTACAACATATCGATCTGTCTCAAACGATCAATATCGCGATCGAAGATGCACACATCGGCACCCATCCCTACCGCCATTTGCAAAGCATTGCGTCCAACCACACCGCCGCCCAAGATCACGACCTTCGCAGGAGAAACTCCCGGTACGCCCGCCATGAGCACCCCCAGGCCGCCGTTTGTCTTCTCAAGATGAGTAGCAGCGGCCTGAATTGACATGCGTCCGGCCACTTCACTCATGGGCGCCAGCAATGGCAATGCGCCATGACATGAAGTCACAGTTTCATACGCAATGCAGCTTGCGCCGGAGGCTAGTAACGCTTTGGTTTGTTGTGGGTCTGGCGCAAGATGCAAATAAGTAAAGAGAATTTGATCTTCACGCAACATGGCACATTCTTGCGGCTGCGGCTCCTTCACTTTAACCACCATCTCCGCCTTGGCAAATACTTCGGCAGCGCTATTAATCAGCGTGGCGCCGGCCATGCGATAAGACTCATCACTCAAACCAATGAGCTCGCCAGCTCCGCGCTGCACTAATACAGAGTGGCCTTGCTTGCACAAACCCCTGACATTTCCCGGAGTGAGGCCAACACGAAATTCATTATTTTTTACTTCTTGTGGAACGCCAACAATCATTTATATCTCCTTATTTGAATTCACGATTCAGTTTTGTTTTGCGATGCAATCCAACGATGTAGAACATCGCGAGATACACGCCCAATAGACACGGACCCAATACCAACGCGATCCGCGCATCCTCATGGAAGCCCATTAGCACCACTACCAAAGCAATGAAAGCCAATGCGAACCACGAGGAATAGGGCCACCACGGTGCGCGATAAGCCAACTCGGCAACCTGTGTTTTAGTGAGAGAGCGACGGAATTGAATTTGCGTAAAGAGAATGGCGATCCACACCATCAATCCTACAAATGTGACCGCGGCCATGATGTATTGAAAGGCCTTATCTGGCACAAAGTAATTCAGTACCACACCCGTCATACAAACTGCTACTGTTGCAAGTACCGCACGATGAGGAACGCCATACTTCGATAGCTTGGCAAAAGGTGAAGGCGCATAACCATTCACGGATAGCGCATACAACAATCGGCCACCACTAAAGATGCCAGCATTGCATGAGGAAAGCGCAGCGGTGATCACAACAAAGTTGATGATTCCGGCAGCTTCGCGCAAACCAATCCGCTCGAACATCACAACGAATGGACTGCCTTGCTGCCCCACTTCATTCCATGGAAAGATCGCCAGGATGACAAAAATTGCACCCATGTAAAAAATCAAGATGCGCCACGCCAATGAATCAATTGCCATTGGAATCGTTTTGCGTGGGTTCTCAGCTTCACCAGCTGATAAACCAATCATCTCAATCCCAACGTATGCAAACAGCACCATCTGTAAAGAAAGCAACATGCCACTAATGCCATTTGGGAAAAAGCCACCGTGTTGCCAGAGATTGGCTAAGCCGATTGGGTTCCAGTCATTCGTAAAACCAAAGAAGATTACGGAGCTCCCAAGTGCAATTAAGGCAACTATCGCAACCACCTTAATTAGGGCAAACCAAAACTCAAACTCGCCAAATACTTTTACGGCGATGAGATTGATCAGACCCATCATCAAGATGGAGGACAAAGCCCAAATCCACTGCGGTGTTTCCGGAAACCAGATGCCCATATAGATGCCCACGGCAGTTACCTCCGCGATACCTACAACAATCCAGTAGGTCCAATAGCCCCAGCCGACCATGTACCCTGCAAGTGGCCCAACATAGCTATTGGCATAAGCGGCGAACGATCCTGCCACAGGCTCGTGTACAGCCATCTCCCCGAGAGTTCGTAGCACGATGAACGCCACGATCCCCGCCAATAAATAGCCCAGCAAGATCGAGGGTCCAGCAATTTGTATAGCGCTGGCAGAACCTAGAAATAATCCAACGCCAATCGTGGACCCCAAAGCCATCAAGCGAATATGTCGCACTTTTAGATGGCGCTTTAAACCTGCCTGTTCAGTCTGCAAAAGAGACCTCCTTTCGATTTGTTGTTGGTAACGCACCAACGAGGCAAAGTCTAGGGAGGACTGCTCATCTGCACTAGGGGATAAAACTACCCAAAGTGCCTAAACAAATAAATGTGAATGAGATAAAAAGTGTTGGCCCAGCAAACACAAGCCGATAGATGAATCTTTGAAAGATGGATGACAACAGAATACGTAATTTCCTACAGGGATTCCCCTAAAGGAATTCAGCACACTTCAATACTCTTTGCGGTATTTCTGAAAATTTATTCCTGAGTAGCGATTAAATTCAAGATCTCTGCAGCAGCCGCAAGACCGCAAGCTGCCGTCACCATGACGGTTGAACCATAGCCAGAGCAAGCTAAGCCACCGCTCGCAACTCCAGCGCGTGGCTCATGAGAGTAGATAGCACGAATACCAATTTTTTTCTTTAAGTTTCTAGAGAAGCCATGATCCTGTCGCAAGCCCTGACGCACCTTTGCCAACAAAGCATCTTGCTCGGTTCGTGAAAGATCATCACAACGCACTGAAGTAGGATCCGACTTGCCACCAGCCGCGCCACACATCACCAATCCACGCTGATTTTTTTCCGCCCATACTGCTAAAGCAATTTTGGTTTGAACGGAATCGGTTGCATCTAAAACAATAGCGTCTTTTGGAATCAAAATATCCAAATTATCTGGCTCTAAAAATTCATCACAAACTGTCAGCTGAATCTCGGGATTGATCTTGAGAATTCGCTGCGTCATCGCCTCTACTTTGGCTTTTCCGTACTCGCCTTCAAGTGCATGAAGCTGGCGATTGGTATTGCTCTCGGCAATATGATCGAAATCAATCAAAACGAGATGCCCAATTGCAGTACGTGCCAATGCTTCAGCGGCCCAAGAGCCAACACCGCCCAAGCCTGCCACCACAACAGTGGCATGACGAAAGCGCTCGCGCAGCTCCGGACCGTATAGCCGAGCTACACCTCCAAAACGACGGTCATCTACACTGTCTTCTACCTTGTCTTCTGCCATAGCTTCTCTTTATACTGAAAAAATGGACACCATTGCTCAACTTCGCAAAAACTATACTTTTGGCCAACTCTCTGAAACCGAGGCTCCATCGAACCCCATTAGCTTATTTCAGACTTGGTTTGAGCAAGCCATCAAAGCAGAGTGCCCCGAACCAAACTCCATGACCTTGGCTACCGCTGATCAAGCCGGAAATCCATCAGCCCGTATTGTCTTACTAAAAGGCGCGGATCAGGATGGCTTTACCTTTTTTACCAATTACGAAAGTCAAAAAGGTAAAGATTTAGCGGTTCGCCCTCAGGCAGCCCTCTTATTTCACTGGCATGAGCTTGAGCGTCAAGTCCGCATTAAAGGGGTGGTTGAGCGCGTAAGCGCCCAAGAGAGCGACGGCTACTTTCACTCACGCCCCGCAGCTTCCCGCATTGGCGCGTGGGCATCCCCCCAAAGCTCTGAAATTCCAAATCGAGAATTTCTAGAAGAGGCTGAGAAGCGTTTCGCCGCAGAGTTTGGTGATCACCCACCGCGCCCAAAGCATTGGGGCGGCTATCGATTACGCCCTACTGAAATTGAATTCTGGCAAGGTCGCCCCTCGCGACTCCATGACCGCATCCACTACCAATTAGATGGATCAGCCTGGTTAATTGCGCGCCTAGCCCCCTAAGAGCACCGCCTTATTGAAAATCCGAGGCAATTAAGGATTGAAATTTCGCTCTAAATTTTGCTAACTTGGGAGCAACTACTGCCATGCAATAACCCTGTCCAGGGTGCTGACGGAAGTAGTTCTGGTGGTAATCCTCCGCCGGATAAATCACAGGCGCATCTTCGATTTGGGTCACGATAGGATTGGCATAAATGCCAGCCTCCTCAAGCTCTTTGACAACCTCATGCGCAATCATTTTTTGCGCGTCACCGTGTGTGTAAATCACCGAGCGATATTGCGTCCCATGGTCATTCCCCTGATAGTTCAAGGTCGTTGGATCATGAATTACAAACAAAACTTCCAACAAATCTCGGTAGGACACAATGTTTGGATCGAAATAGATGTCGACTATTTCAGCATGACCGGTAGTTCCAGAGCAAACCGATTCATAGTCGGGATTAAGCGTGGCCCCACCTGCATAGCCAGACACCACTAACTGGACCCCGGAAATTTGTTGATAAACAGCCTCTAAGCACCAAAAACAACCGCCGCCCAAAGTGGCGCGCTCAAGGCCAAATGAATTTATATCAAGGATTTTGTTCATGGCTTTATCCTAATGCCTTATTCAATCGCTTGCTTGCCGCTAATACAACCCAATGACCATGAATCGCTTTACGCTCCAGTTAGACGAAATCAAAGCGGCCTACGCTGCCGAACCAAATCCCACTCTTGAGGTTCGCCTTGAGCGCATCGGTCGCATCGAAAAAATGCTGATGGCAAACGAAGAGAAGATCTGTAAGGTGCTTCAAGCGGATTTTGGTGTGCGCAATTCCGTTGAGAGCAGGCTTCTTGAATTTCAGATGATTTATCAAGCGTGCAAATACACACGCAAACATCTCAAAGAGTGGATGAAGCCCCATTTGGTGCAAACCCCCGGATTCTTGGGATCCTCCCATGCCTGGACTGAAATGCAGTCTATGGGCGTAGTGGGCATCATGAGTCCGTGGAACTATCCCGTGCAACTGGCGCTCGTTCCCGCGATCGCCGCATTTGCAGCGGGTAATCGTGTTTGGCTCAAGCTCTCCGAAAGAAGCTCTCGCACTTCAGGTTTTCTAGCTGGCCTGATTCAAGAATATTTTCATCCAAGTGAATTTTGTGTAACCACAGGTGGCACAGATGTTGCGGAATCATTTGCGACACTTCCGTTTGACCATCTCTTTTTTACCGGATCAGAGCATGTCGGTAAAAAAGTAATGCGTGCGGCGGCTGACCATCTCACTCCCATTACGCTTGAGCTGGGTGGCAAATCCCCCGCGATCGTTGACCCTTCAGCCAAATTAAAAGATGCGGCGTCCAGCATTGTTTATGGCAAGCTGATTAACGCTGGACAAACTTGTATTGCCCCAGACTATGTATTAATTCATGCGGGCAATTGCGATGAGTTCGTAGAAGAGCTGCGAAATGCCGCTCAAAAACAATTCGCTAATCCTGAGGAATTCACTGGGCCGATTGATCAACAACAACTCAATCGCTGGAATCAGTTAGTACAAGATGCCGTAGATCGAGGCGCGAATGCCATTCCACTCCTCTCTTTTAATCAAGATACCTCTCCAATATTTACACCTGTCGCGCTGCTGAATGTTTCGAAAGACGCCCTCATCATGCAAGAAGAGATCTTTGGCCCCATTCTTCCCATTGTGGCAGTCGATGACCTCAACTCAACGATTCGTTACATCAACGAGAATCCAAAACCACTGGCACTGTATTGGTTTGGTAAAGATAAGCGGGCAATGCAAAGCATCCTCAATGAGACTCGCTCTGGCGGGGTAACGATCAACGACACGCTATTGCATGCCGCAGTTGAAGACTTGCCCTTTGGTGGGGCTGGCGCTAGCGGTATGGGTGCATACCATGGCAAAGCTGGATTTGACACCTTTAGCCTGCGTAAGTCGGTTTTAGAGGTTCGCGGATTCTTTGGCTTAAATGTGCTGCGAGGCACTAAGTTAGCAAGACCGCCTTATGGGAAAGGTGTGGAACGTTTCATGCGCTGGTTGCGTTAATGGCATTGTCCGGAATTAATTCGGGAAATCCTTGTCATTACCTTCTTAAAATGCCATAATAAGAGGCTTTTTAAAGCAATTTGATTCATCGCCCCCCAGCTATATTTCAGCGTACCGTTTAGAAGTCATAAACACCGAAGTTCAAAAAACGCGCTGCCGCCTGTCTGATGGTCGATGCCTTTGACCATCGCACTCAATAAAAAACAGAGAGTGTATACACGGAGACATCCCTTAAAGGGGATGTGTAATAGCATGACTTTTTCTAAAGAAACCAATCACGAGTCCAAAGACTCAAAACACTCTGGAACTGAATTCCAGTCTTTTGCCCTCGCGGCACCACTTCTTAAAAACATTGCTGAATTGGGTTATACCCAAGCCACTCCAGTACAAGCTCAGGTTATTCCTGCAGCGCTTGCTGGTGGTGACTTATTAGTCAGCAGCCAAACCGGTAGCGGTAAAACCGCAGCCTTTTTATTACCTTTAATTAATAAACTCATCGAAGACAACCCAAGCGGCTCACCTGTACCAGGTCGCGCACAACCTAAAGTGTTGGTGCTCTGCCCTACTCGTGAATTAGCTCAACAGGTTGCCGCAGATGCAGTGAACTTAGTTCGCGGCATGAAAGGGATCCGTATCGCAACTGTGATGGGTGGCATGCCTTACGGCAAGCAGATCCAAGCTCTGAAGGGTGCATTATTAGTTGTCGCAACACCAGGCCGTTTACTCGACTTGACCGACAGCAAAGCAATCCGCTTGGATGATGTAAAACAACTCGTTATCGATGAAGCCGATCGCATGCTCGACATGGGATTCGCGGATGACCTCGAGGCGATTGATAAACGTTGCGCTGGTCGTAACCAAACTTTGATGTTCTCTGCAACTTTTGCGCCAAAGATCATGTCCTTGGCAAATGAGTTGACTACTAACGCTAACCGCATTGAGCTTGCTCATGCTGGCGAGAAGCATGCGAACATCGAGCAGAAGTTGCACTGGGCTGACAGCGTGTCACACAAACATAAATTGCTCGAGCACATTCTGGCTGACGCCTCTTTGGATCAAGCAGTAGTGTTCGCAAGCACACAAGTTGAAAGCGAAAAAATTGCCGACACATTGCGTGCTAACGGTTACGAAGCAAGCGCCTTACACGGTGCGATGCCACAAGCTGTTCGTATGCGTCGTTTAGAGTCTCTCCGCAAAGGTCACACCAAGATTTTGGTTGCGACCGATGTGGCCGCTCGCGGTATCGATGTACCCCGTATTAGTCACGTGATTAACTTTGGCTTGCCAATGAAACCAGAGGACTATACGCACCGCATCGGCAGAACTGGACGCGCTGGTCGCAATGGCGTAGCTATCACCTTGGTTGAACATCGTGACCGCGCCAAAATTCGCAATATTGAGCGTTTTACACAGCAAGATATCGTTGCCTCAGTCATTTCTGGTCTCGAGCCACAAGCTAAGCCTAGCTTTGGTGGTGGTGGCCGTCCAGGCGGTGGTCGCTCTGGCGGTGGCTTCGGCGGTGGTAATCGTTCTGGTGGCGGTGGTGGCCGTTATGGTTCTGGCGCCCGCTCAGAGTCTCGTTCTGGTGGTGGTGGCGGAAACCGCTCCGGCAATCATTTCGAATCTCGTTCAGGCGACTCACGTCCATCTGGCGATTCTCGTCCTGCTGGTGGCAATCGTTTCGGCGATTCCCGTCCTGCGCGTTCTGCTGACTCACGTCCAGCTCGCTCTGGCGACTCACGCCCCTCCGCTGGTCCACGTTTTGCGAAACCAAAATCTGGCGGTCAACGTAGAAGCTTTAGCGGCAACTAAAAATGGTTCACCGTCGTCGTCTCCGTTCTGCATGGAATCGAGTCGATTCCGGTGAGCTACACCAAGCGCCACGAAAGTGGCAGCCTTGGCTTAGCGACACGGGTTCTTTAACTCAAAAAATTGAACGTGCAATTGGTCAAAAACTAGAAGTTGTAGTTTTGCGAGATTGCCGGCAAAACCTTAATAGCGATGAAAGTCGCTATTTTCACTTCCAGATTAAGCGTTGTCGTGTACGCGAAGTATTACTCTGCGTAAATGGCGCACCATTGGTAATGGCGCACAGTATCATTCCCGCAGCCAGTTCTAGTGGCAGTAATCACCCCGTCCTACGTTTAGGCAAAAAACCTTTAGGGGCTGTGCTCTTTGCAAAAACACGCATGCACTCTAAGAAAAAACCGTTGCGTGAAATCGCACGCCTAGATCAACACAGCGCTTTGTGGAAGAAATGCTTTAAGCAATTCCCTGAACTGCCGAAGGTGGCATGGGCAAGGCGAACGCTGTATGACCTTAAAGGGCGTCCACTACTAGTCAGCGAAGTCTTCTTGCCTAGTTTGCTCAATTACCCTTTAAACAGATAGCCAAGCGAGCGATGCCGCAATTAATGCGTCATCACCTGGCTCACAAGTAAAAACCTCTCCGAAGCCAATCTGCTCAGCAGCATCTGCAATATTGTGATGAGGGCAAATAGCCGTTGCTACAGCCAAGCCTTGCTTAGAGAAGCCAAATTGATCGGCGATGACCTGACCTAAATAGCGCACTGCTTCCGAGGAAGTCAGCAACCAAAGCGATTGTGAAAAATCCATCTCATGGATATCACTCCACGCAGGGCTATCTATATCCAAGGGTACGCGAGCATAAACAGAAATCGCCTCCAGATCTGCGCCTGCTTTTTTCAAAGTATCAGCCAGCCAGTCTCGACCACCCTCTCCTTTAAAAATCACTACTTTCTTGCTAGACCAGTCCCAATCTAGTTTTTTTAACTCAGACCAAAGACCCTCAGAATCCCAATTCGCATTATCTTGAGGAAGAATAATTTGAGTGGGAGAGGCCTCTTTTCCAATACCATGATGATGGAGTGCGGCCATACTGCTACCGCCCATTACCCCAATCGGAACTGGTTTACCAGAGACATCAACCCAAGACCTTTCAAGTAAACGCATGGTGCACTCGATGGCGTTTGGACTCACAAAGATAGCCAAATCCGCATGGGCTAATACTGTTTCGATCCGCGCAATTAATACAGGATCAGCTTTAGGAACAATGGTCAGTAAGGGCAAAGAAATAATCTTAGGCGCATGCTCTTTGCTCACGCCATGCTTAAGCAAGTGCGCTGACAGTATTTCTGAGAGTTGGCGCGCCTGCCCAGTCGGGCGGGTGATCACAATAGTCTTGGCGCTCATAAGGAAATGAACTGGTACTTACTTTTGCTGCGGTAAACCGTTTGGCAACAAACTGGCGACACCTTGCGCGATTAAATCCTGCGCAACCGAAAGACCTAATTCCTCAGCCTCTGCCAAACTGTTCACCGAGCCTTGCGCCTTTGCTAAGCAACTTGCTTTGCCATCAACACTAGCAACAAAAGATCGAATGTTCATACGACCCTGCTCCCAGGTGGCGTAAGCCGCTAAAGGCACTTCGCAAGAACCTCCCAGCTGGCGTGACACCATACGCTCAGCAGTGACCGCATATAAGGTCGGCAAATCATTTAAAGGGGCAAGCCATTGCTTGATGTTGCGATGCTTGCTTAAGGTCTCAATTCCTAGAGCACCCTGACCAGCAGCAGGAGTGTATGGGTCGATCGGCAACAGTGCACGAATGCGACTTTCCAAGCCGAGCCGCTTGAGACCCGCGGCAGCCAAAATAATTGCCTGATACTCACCGCGGTCTAGTTTGCCCATACGCGTATCTAAATTTCCCCTCAGAGGCGCAATCTCTAAATGCGGGAACTTGGAACGCAGTACTGACTCACGACGTAAGCTAGAGGTGCCGACAACTGCCCCTTGGGGTAAATCATTCAAACTGGCGTAATCATTGGAAACAAATGCGTCATGCGCATCTTCCCGCTCCATGACACAGGACAAATCAAAGCCCTCGGGCATCACCATCGGCACATCTTTTAAGGAATGCACCGCCAAATCCGCCCGACCATCCTCTAAAGCGGTCTCAAGCTCTTTAACAAATAAGCCCTTTCCGCCCACTTTTGAGAGGGCTTTATCCAAAATCTGATCGCCTCGGGTTGTCATTCCTAGGATCTGTACATCGCACTCTGGATAGAGCGTTTTGAGGCAATCCCGGACGTGCTCAGCCTGCCACATGGCAAGGCGGCTCTCGCGGGAGGCGATTACAAGGCGCTCAGGGGTGGCGAAGGGGGTGGCTGTAGAGCTAGAAATGGGGGTTTGGGACATAACATTTAAAATAATCAAAGACCTACACCAATATACTGCGTTTATGAGCTCATCTAAAAATTCCCTCGCCAACAAAGCCCAAGCTTGGTCGGCCCGTTTTACAGAACCTGTTGACGAACTGGTTCAACGTTATACAGCCTCCATTGGCTTTGACCAACGTTTTGCCCTCGTCGATATCGCTGGATCCCTCGCGCATGCCGAGATGCTTGCTGCCCAAAAAATTATCAGCGCGCAAGATTTGGCCGATATTCAAAAAGGAATGGCGCAGATTAAGGCGGAAATTGAGGCTGGTGAATTTAACTGGCAACTCGCCTTAGAAGATGTGCATCTCAATATTGAGGCACGCTTAACTGAACTAGTTGGCGATGCTGGCAAGCGTCTTCATACTGGCCGTTCACGTAACGATCAAGTGGCGACAGATTTGCGCCTGTGGTTGCGCGGCAGCGTGGATCAAATTGCGGCAACCCTAAAGACATTGCGTGGCGCCCTCTTGGATCTTGCGCAGACTCACTCCGCTACCATCATGCCGGGCCACACCCATTTGCAAGTAGCGCAACCCATTACTTTTGGTCATCACCTCATGGCCTATTACGAAATGTTTAGCCGTGATGCCGGTCGTTTAGCGGATCTCCGTGCCCGCTTAAATCGCTTGCCACTTGGAGCGGCAGCCTTAGCTGGAACGACTTACCCCATTGATCGTGAGCAAGTGGCTCGCATCTTGGGCTTTGACGGTATCTGCAATAACTCCTTAGATGCCGTATCGGATCGTGACTTCGCGATTGAATTCTGCGCTTTTGCATCAATCTTGATGATGCATATCTCACGATTATCTGAAGAGCTCGTACTTTGGCTCAGCCCTCGTTTTGGCTTTATTGATTTACCGGATCGCTTTTGCACCGGCAGCTCCATCATGCCGCAGAAGAAAAATCCAGACGTCCCAGAATTAGCTCGCGGCAAAACGGGTCGCGTCTACGGAGATTTGATTTCTCTATTGACCCTAATGAAGAGTCAGCCGCTGGCTTATAACAAAGATAATCAAGAAGATAAAGAGCCCTTATTTGATGCGGTAGATACCGTGCAAGATACCTTGCGCATCTTCGCCGATATGGTTCCGCACATTGAGGTAAAGGCTGAAGTCATGAAGGCCGCTGCTGAAGAAGGATTTGCTACCGCAACCGACTTAGCTGATTACTTGGTGAAAAAAGGTCTAGCCTTCCGCGATGCGCATGAAGCCGTTGCTCATGCTGTGAAGGCCTGCGTTGGCCGTAACTGTATGCTGACCGACCTGAGCCTTTCTGAGCTGCGTTTTGCTTGTGGATTAGATAGCCGCCCAGAACTGATGGGTGATGATGTATTTACCTTGCTCACTGTTGATGGCTCCGTTAACTCGCGTCAACATGCAGGCGGTACCGCTCCAGCACAGGTGCTCGCTGCAATCAAACGGGGTCGCGCAGATCTCTAGATCGCATGGGTTTCTGGGGAACACTCTCAACTGGAATTGATCGCCTAAACCAATTTCTGGGCAAGATGGCAAGCATTATGATTTTGCTATCTTGCGTAGTGTCTGCGCTCAACGCGCTTTTGCGTTACGGTCTCGATATCAGCAACAACTGGCCCTTGGAGTTGCAGTGGTATCTCTTTGCCACTGCCGTTATGCTCGGCGCCTCATACACACTCAAGCGCAATGAGCATGTGCGAGTAGATTTAATCTATTCACAACTATCGGACCGCGGCCGAATGTATGTCGATTTATTTGGCTTGATCTTATTCCTAATGCCAGCATGCATGCTGTTTACCTGGCTGTCTTGGACTTCCTTGTTTTACCCTTCATGGCTGGTATCAGAGCACTCACTTAACGCCGGAGGATTGGCGCGATACCCCATTAAATTTATTGTGCCATTTGGTTTTTTCATGCTGAGCCTTCAGGGGCTTTCAGAAATTATCAAGCGCATTGGCATGCTCAAAGGCAAAGATACTCTGCCGAGCGCTGACCTCAATTATGAAAAGCCCATGCAATGATTCCAATTGAATGGATGCCACCGCTCATGTTTGGCGGACTCATTGTGTTTATGTTGATCGGATTCCCCGTAGCGTTTTCTTTAATGGCTGCAGGCCTCTTCTTCGCCGGTATCGCCATCACTGAAAACTTTTTTGGTATGCCGTTCTTGCAGGCTATTCCACAGCGGATCTTTGGGAGCGTACTTGCCAATGACTTACTCCTGGCGATCCCCTTCTTTACTTTTATGGGCGCCATTCTAGAGCGCTGCGGCCTGGTAGAAGAGATGCTCGATTCTATGGGGCAACTGTTTGGCCGCATCCGTGGAGGACTTGGCTACTCCGTCATCATTGTGGGCTTCATCCTTGGTGCAATTACCGGCACCGTAGCCGCTCAGGTGATCGCTATGGCCATGATCTCCCTGCCGGTAATGATGCGCTACGGCTACAACATGCGCTACGCTACGGGCGTTTTAGCAGCTTCTGGAACTATTACCCAGCTAGTGCCCCCATCTTTGGTGCTGATTGTCTTGGCGGATCAACTCAAAACCCAAAGCGGTAGTGCCGATGTTGGCAGTATGTACTTGGGCGCCTGGGGTCCATCACTACTACAAATCGCCTTATTTGCTCTCTATACCTTTTTTCTATCCCGCTTTAAGCCGGACTATCTACCCGCAGCCCCTGAAAATGAACTCACCTTAAAGGGATGGGCGCTCTGGAAAAAATGTCTCATGGGTATTATTCCCTCTGCGATCTTAATTTTCCTGGTTCTGGGAACCATCATGACAGGCATTGCCACCCCAACAGAATCTGGCGCAATGGGCGCAATGGGCGCCCTCCTCCTAGCCTGGATTCGAAGAGCAAGCATCCCAAATCTCAAGGGGCTCATTCGGGAAGCGTATCAAAACACTATGCAGATTACCGCAATGGTGGTCTTTATCCTGATTGGCTCAACCTGCTTCTCAGTGGTATTCCAAGGAGTCGATGGGGGCCATTGGGTTGAAGAGCTCTTCTCCAATCTGCCAGGTGGATGGATTGGCTTCCTCATCGTCGTCAATCTCTTTGTATTTTTCCTAGCCTTCTTTTTAGACTTCTTTGAGATTGCCTTTATTGTCGTGCCAATGTTGGCGCCCGTAGCCGTTAAGCTTCTGTCGCCCGTATTGCTAGATTCGATGAACGGCAATCCACAAGCTGCTGCTAGCGCTGCACTCGTCTGGTTTGGCGTCATGCTCTGCGTGAATATGCAAACCTCTTTTATGCATCCGCCTTTTGGTTTCGCACTCTTTTATCTACGCGGCGTTGCACCCAAAGAAGTCAAGAGCAGCGACATCTATTGGGGTGCTCTGCCCTGGGTGGCACTACAACTCATCATGGTGGTTGTTGTGATGGCATTCCCCTCTTTAGTAACCACCTTCTTAGATAAGCCGGCGGCAGTTGTGCAGAGTCAGGAGTTCAACTTCACCGGCGGCGATGATGTGAAAGCAAATCCATCATCAAGCAAGACTGATGAAGATGCGCCAGTCACCTTTCAGCTAGATAAACCGACGAAGTAATAAAGAAAAAGCCACCCGAGGGTGGCTTTTGCATATCGCTGCCTGCTTACAAAGTGATGTCGCGCTCTTGTCTAACGCAATCCACGTAATACTCACTACGCCCGTCAACATCAGCCTTCACCAAGCCATGGATATCTGTTTCAAATCCAGGGAAGCGCTCATTGAAGTCACGCGCGAAGTAGAGATAGTCGATGATCCGCTTGTTAAAGCGCTCACCCGGGATCAACAAAGGAATCCCTGGGGGATATGGCGTTACCAACATTGCAGTAATCCGGTCTTCCAATTGATCCAAAGGCACGCGATCTACCTCTTTATGCGCCATCTTCGCCCATGCCTCTGAAGGCATCATGGCCGGAACCATATCTGAGGTGTACATCTCAGTTGTCATGCGCGCTACATCACGACTCTTGTAGAACTCATGAATCTGCTGGCAAATATCCTTGAGGCCAACACGCTCATAACGAGGGTGCTTTGCCACAAACTCAGGCAATACTTTCCATAAAGGAGCATTCTTATCAAAGTGGTCTTTGAACTGTTGCAACTCAGTTACCAAAGTATTCCAACGGCCTTTGGTAATGCCAATGGTAAACATGATGAAGAAGGAATAGAGGCCGCACTTCTCTACGATCACGCCGTGCTCAGCCAAGTACTTCGTTACGATGCTCGCTGGAATACCCATTGAGCCAAAATTACCTTCAATATCCAATCCAGGCGTAACCACTGTCGCTTTAATGGGATCGAGCATATTGAAATCTTTGGTCACATTGCCAAAGTCATGCCAACTCGCATTTGGCTCCAACACCCAATCAGAGCGCTCGCCAATACCCTCTTCTGCCAGATGATCTGGGCCCCAAACCTTAAACCACCAGTCTGCGCCAAACTTATCATCTACCTCTCGCATCGCGCGACGGAAGTCCATCGCTTCCGCAATAGACTCTTCCACCAAAGTAGTGCCACCCGGAGACTCCATCATGGCTGCAGAGACGTCACAAGACGCAATGATGGCGTACTGTGGACTAGTTGAGGTATGCATTAAATAGGCCTCATTAAAGCAATCGCGATCCAACTTAGTGTCTTCGGCGTCCTGAACTAAGACTTGCGAAGCTTGTGAGAGACCAGCCAACAATTTATGTGTTGATTGAGTAGCAAACATCAAACTCTTTTTAGTGCGCTTACGGTCCGAGCCAATCGCGTGCATATCCTTATAGAAAGGATGGAAGGCGGCATGCGGCAACCAAGCTTCGTCAAAGTGCAATGAATCCACTTTGCCATCCAACATCTCTTTAATCATCTCGACGTTGTACACAATTCCGTCGTAAGTACTTTGTGTAAGCGTCATGACGCGTGGCACAACATCTTTGTTCTTGATGAATGGATTAGCATCAATCTTCTTCTTGATGTTTTTCCACTCAAACTCTTCTTTAGGAATTGGGCCAATAATGCCCAAATGGTTGCGCGTTGGCATCAAGAAGATCGGAATTGCGCCCATCATCGTGATGGAATGAATAACTGACTTATGGCAATTGCGGTCTACCAACACCACGTCGCCAGGAGCAACAGTGGAGTGCCAAACAATCTTGTTGGATGTGGAAGTGCCGTTGGTTACGAAGAATAAATGGTCGGCATTAAAGATACGCGCAGCATTACGCTCACTCTGCAATACAGGGCCAGTGTGATCAAGCAACTGACCCAACTCTTCCACGGCATTACAAACGTCAGCGCGCAACATGTTCTCACCAAAGAATTGATGGAACATTCGACCTACTGGGCTTTTCAAAAAGGCTACACCACCAGAGTGTCCTGGGCAGTGCCAAGAGTAAGAACCTTCAGACGCGTAATTGGTTAAAGCACGGAAGAATGGAGGCGCCAATGAATCGAGGTAGACCTTGGCTTCACGAATAATATGTCGCGCCACAAACTCTGGCGTATCTTCATTCATGTGAATGAAGCCATGCAACTCACGCAAAATGTCGTTAGGCATGTGACGTGAAGTACGCGTCTCACCGTACAAGAAGATGGGGATATCTTCATTGCGCTTGCGCACTTCAGTAATGAAGGCGCGCAGGTTATTTAATGCGGGTAAGTCATGATCTTCAGAATCGGATACAAATTCCTCATCATCAATCGAAACAATAAAGCTGGAGGCGCGGGAGGCTTGTTGCGCAAAGGATGTCAGGTCGCCGTAACTCGTCAGACCAATGACTTCCATGCCCTCATTCTCAATCGCTTCCGCTAAGTCACGAATACCTGAACCTGAAATATTTTCAGAGCGAAAGTCCTCATCAATAATGATGATAGGAAAACGAAATTTCATGAGTGCCCTTTAAATTCGCTGTGCAGGCGATTAAATAAATTAAGAGTAAGAATTAGGTCTTAGGCAAGGTAACGCCAACCTGACCTTGGTATTTTCCACCACGATCTTTGTACGATGTCTCACAAACTTCATCGCTCTCAAAGAATAGAACTTGAGCACAACCCTCGCCCGCATAAATCTTGGCAGGTAATGGAGTGGTATTAGAAAACTCTAGGGTCACGTAACCCTCCCACTCCGGCTCGAAGGGAGTGACGTTCACAATAATTCCGCAACGCGCGTAAGTGCTCTTACCAACGCACACGGTTAAAACGCTGCGTGGGATCTTGAAATACTCCACTGTTCTCGCTAAAGCAAAAGAGTTTGGAGGAATGATGCAAACCGGACCCTTGAAATCGACGAAAGATTGTTCATCGAAATTTTTAGGATCAACAATAGTGCTGTTGATATTCGTAAAAATCTTGAATTCATCAGCGCAACGAATGTCATAGCCATAGCTAGAAGTGCCATAGCTCACAATTTTTTGCCCGGCGGCATCTTGGCGGACCTGCCCAGGTTCAAATGGGCTGATCATGCCTTGCTCGCCCATGCGGCGGATCCAGTGGTCAGATTTAATAGTCATGGCCGAATTGTAAAACCATCGCAGGCGCTATGCCCACGAATTTACGAGGCGACAGGTACGGGGGTAAAAATAACCCGCTCTGGGGCGTTATAGATCTCAAAATGCTTACCCGAGCACCGAGACAGAAGGGTGAGATTGGTTTTGCGCGCCAGCTCTAGACCCATCAAGGTCACGCCAGAGCGGGTCAAGAGAAAGGGAATACCCATTTGAGCGCCCTTGATCACCATCTCGGAGGTTAAGCGCCCCGTTGTGAAGAAAATTAAGTCCTTGCCCGGCTTATCCGCCAACCACATCAATCCAGAGATGGAATCAACGGCATTATGGCGGCCAACATCCTCTATAAAGTGCAACATTCGCACGCCTTGATCGCCATCCCGCTCAAAGACTGCGCAGGCATGGACTGAGCCAGATTTCTTGTAAATAGTGTCGTGGACGCGAATATCATCAATGAGCGCAACGATTGCCTCCTGAGATAGCCCAGGGCCATCAGACAAGCGAATCTCCGACATCTCCTCGATTAAGCCCCCAAACATCGTGCCCTGGCCGCAGCCGGTGGTCACGACCCGCTTGCTAGTAAGGGCGTCGATATCTACAGTGCTACGGCGGGTCTTGACTGCCGCTGAATCCGTCTCCCAGTCGACTTGGATACTGGCGATGTCATCAGGCGACTCTACCAAGCGCTGATTACGCAAATAACCGAGAACTAGGGCTTCCGGGGCGCTACCCAAGGTCATTAAGGTGACAACCTCACGCTTATCTAGGTAGATCGTTAGCGGGCGCTCCCCAGGAATATGGTTGGTTTTTAGGCGCCCCGCCTCGTCCATGATCTGCACCTCATGCACTAAAGGCACGGAAGCATTGGACATCTGAATATTGTGGGGTAAGGCCATAAAACGTCTCTTATTGGGTTCAAATCGGTATTAACTTTAACCGCAGACTAAAATTACTGCACAAGTAAAACCCAAGCCCCATAATCTTGGATTCCCGATTGATTGAATTAATTTCTATTTAAGTCCGCTTCATGAGCAGCCCCAAACGTCGCCTTCTTGTCACCTCCGCCTTGCCCTACGCCAATGGTCAAATTCATATTGGTCACCTGGTGGAATATGTTCAGACTGATATCTGGGTCCGCTTTCAAAGAATGCGTGGCCATGAAGTGCATTACGTTGGCGCAGATGACACTCATGGCACGCCTATCATGTTGCGTGCTGAAAAAGAAGGTCTTACACCAAAACAGCTGATTGCCAATGTTTGGAAAGAGCATAAGCGTGACTTTGATGACTTCCTCATTTCATTTGACAACTACTACACCACTGATAGCCCCGAGAATGAAACGCTGTCTCAGAGCATTTACATCAAATTGCGCGACGCCGGCCTCATTGAAAAGCGCGCGATTGAACAAGCCTACGATCCTGTTAAAGAAATGTTTTTACCGGACCGCTTTATCAAAGGCGAATGCCCTAAATGTGGCGCCAAAGATCAATACGGCGACTCTTGCGAAAAGTGTGGTGCAACCTACTCCCCAACTGATTTAAAAAATCCGTTCTCCGTAGTCAGCGGTGCAACCCCAATCAAAAAAGTTTCCGATCATTATTTCTTCAAACTTTCAGATCCACGCTGCGAAACTTTCTTGCGCGAGTGGACTCAAGTAAAGACTCCGCTTCAGCCGGAAGCCCGCAACAAGATGAAGGAATGGGTGGGACAGCCCAGTGATAGCAAGCTTGGGGACTGGGACATCTCTCGTGATGCACCCTACTTTGGCTTTGAAATTCCGGATGCGCCAGGCAAGTATTTTTATGTCTGGCTAGATGCTCCGATTGGCTATTACGCCAGCTTCCTTAACTATTGCCAAAGCAAAGGCTTGAACTTTGAGGAATGGGTCAGGCCCGATACCACCACCGAGCAGTATCACTTCATCGGTAAAGATATTTTGTATTTCCACACATTATTTTGGCCAGCTACATTGCACTTTGCGGGCTATCGCACACCGACCAATGTTTTCGCGCACGGCTTCTTGACAGTTGATGGTGAAAAGATGAGTAAGTCGCGTGGCACCCTCATCTCCGCGCATAGCGTGATTGAATCCGGATTTAATCCAGAGTGGTTCCGTTATTACTTCGCGACAAAACTCAATGACAGCATGGAAGACTTGGACCTCAATCTTCAAGACTTCGTTGCTAGAGTGAATAGCGACCTCCTAGGCAAATACATCAACATCGCTAGTCGCAGCGCCGGCTTCTTGGTGAAGCGCTTTGGTGGAGTCGTGTCTGACGCGGCAATGAAGAATTCTCTGCTCGAAGAAATCACTTCATCCAGCGACAAAATTGCTGAACTCTATGAGGTGCGCGAATATGCAAAAGCATTGCGCTCCATCATGGAGCTAGCCGACAAGGTCAATGCCTTTGTCGATGAAAACAAGCCCTGGGAAATCGCTAAAGATCCAGAGCGCGAAGCTGAGCTCCAAAGAGTCTGCAGCGTCACCTTGGAAGCATTCCGCTTATTAAGCCTCTATCTGAAACCCGTCTTGCCGCAAGTAACCGCTGGCGTGGAAGAGTTCCTATCCATCCCTGCAATGGGCTGGAATGATGTTAAAATCCCCCTCTCAAGCCAGACCCCCATCAAACCCTACAAACACCTTATGACACGGGTAGAAGCCCCTCAAATTGAAGCTTTATTAGCGGCTAATCTCTGAAAATAGCCCCCATTAGGGGCTATTTCTGGCAATTGACCAAAAAGTCGGCGAGTTTGTAGGAAAAATCGTTAATAATGATGGGCTAGGCAAGCTATTCTTGCCCGGTAAATTTTTTAAGCTATTGATTTAATTAAGAATTTTAGGAAATGTGATGGCAAGATATACCTCCGAATTCACCCAGTTCTTAAATGAGCTCAAATCCGAGAAACCAGAGCTTGAAGCGGGCCAGCAAGCAGGTCGCGCACTCCTATGGGATAAAGAGCCTTTGACCACTGAGGACCAACGTCGCGCCAAAGCAGCTAAATTAAAGCAACGCGCTTACGTTTACTCGAATGATTGACTTAAGAGCTGAGCCAGGCGCTCAATCCGAACTGCTGGATAGCACCCCGTCAGTTACGGACGGCATGTCCTCGGCTTTCGCGAAGTTATATGGCGAGCCGCTCTTTAAGCTCCCAACTGACCTTTACATTCCACCAGATGCTCTAGAGATTTTTCTGGAGGCATTTGAAGGTCCTCTCGATCTTTTGCTCTACCTCATTCGTAAGCAAAATTTCAATGTTCTCGATATTCCTATGGCGCAGGTGACTCAACAGTACCTGAGCTATATCGATCAAATTCGTCACCATAATCTCGAGCTAGCTGCCGAATATCTCTTGATGGCCGCAATGTTGATTGAAATTAAATCTCGCATGCTTCTGCCAATGAAAAAGGCGGATAGCGATGAAGAAGTTGAAGATCCACGCGCTGAATTGGTACGCCGACTGCTTGAGTACGAGCGCATGAAGCTTGCCGCGCAAGAGCTCGATCAAATTCCACAACAAGGTCGTGATTTCCAAATCGCTCATGGTTATGTAGACACCACTGTTGCTGTCACATGGCCTGAAGTTAATCTGGATGACCTGCAAATGGCTTGGCGTGACGTGCTCCACCGCGCCAAACTGAATCAACATCACACCATTACTCGCGAAGAGTTGTCGGTGCGTGATTTCATGACCCGTATTCTGCGTCGCTTGCAAAACACCCGCTTTGTAGAATTCAGTGAATTATTTGAAGAAGCAATTAAATCCGGCAAGGGCGTTCCAGTAGTCATCGTCAACTTTATCGCGATGCTTGAACTCTCGCGCGAAGCTTTGGTGGAAATTACCCAGGCCGAGCCTTACGCTCCTATCTACGTACGTCTGGCATATACCCCTGTTGCATGAAAATCATTAGCGATATACAAGAGTTGCGCGACCACTTACGTGGACAAAATCGCGCATCCTTTGTACCAACCATGGGTAACCTGCACGAAGGTCACCTATCACTCATGCGCTTGGCTAGACAACATGGCGACCCTGTTGTAGCGAGCATCTTTGTCAACCGCCTGCAGTTTGGTCCAAATGAAGATTTCGATAGCTATCCACGCACGATGCAGGCAGACATCGATAAGCTGGAAAAAGAAGGTGTCTACATTCTCTTCGCACCAACTGAACGCGACCTATATCCACAGCCGCAAGAATATCGTGTCGAACCACCGCAACAACTAGGCGATATCCTCGAAGGTGAATTCCGTCCAGGGTTTTTTAAAGGTGTGTGCACCGTAGTACTCAAGTTACTTTCTTGCGTACAACCCAAAGTAGCGGTCTTTGGAAAAAAAGATTACCAGCAGCTCATGATCATTCGTCAGATGGCCAAACAATTTGCATTACCTGTGGATATTGTTCCTGGTGAAACGATTCGTGCGGAAGATGGCTTAGCCCTATCATCTCGCAATGGCTACCTCTCCGCTGCAGAGCGCGCCGAGGCGCCTGAGCTACAAAAGGCATTACAGGAAGTTCGTGAGCGCGTTCTGCAATTAAAAGAACGCGATATGAACGCATTGCTTGAAATTGAAAAGATCGCCTTAGCCTCGCTTACCGGACGTGGCTGGCAACCTGATTACATCGCCATTCGCCAACAAAGCGATTTAGCGCCCGCATCTAATGAAAATCTGCAGTCTGGCGAGCCACTGGTCATCCTAACCGCAGCCAAGCTGGGTAAAACGCGCTTAATTGATAACCTAGAGATTTAATCTCTAGACTGGTTTACAAGAGGAAGAACTGACCAACTTCCAAGTGAAGTTCTTTGGCTAACTCAGCGCCAGTCACTTTTCCACTCGCACCTTTAGCCTTTAAGACTTCAATCTGACCGCCATGACAGGCAACGAAGAATGAATCCAAATTAATTTGGGTGATTTCACCTGGCTTACCTTTCACCGAGCCAAAAGTCGCTGCTACATGCTTATGCGCATCGTAAATCTGCACCTTCTGCTCACCAAACTTCGTCCAGGCACCTGGCGCAGGGTTGCATGCGCGAATGAGGTTATAGATCTGGCTAATGTGACTAGCCCAATGAATTTGGGCTGCATTCGCATCAAACCAGCCTTCATAGTTCGCTTGCGACTCATCCTGAGCAATCTCTTGATGCTGATTAGCAAGCACTAAATCCGCCGCCTCTAATAGCGCGCTAACACCCAAGGGAAATAAATGATCGAAATAGACTTTGCCTAATGTGTCATCAGGCCCAATGGCTACTTCTTTCTGCAAAATGATCTCACCCTCATCCAAGCCGTCCGATGGTCGGAAGATCGTCAAACCAGTCTTCTCCTCCCCTAATGCAATCGCCCAGTTAATAGCGCTTGGGCCACGGTATTTAGGAAGCAAGGATGGGTGGTATTGGATGGTGCCATGCTTAGGAATCTTGCAGAGCTCTTGTGGCACAAATTGCAGCACATAGGCCATCACACAAATATCGGCCTTGCTGTCAATCATGGCTTGCGCCGCTTCAGCGCTCTTGAGAGAGGCAAACTGCAAAGGTGTTAAACCCCTTGCAATTGCACCCTCTTTGAGCACTTCAGGCTTGGTAGATTTAGGATTATCTGGAGGACAAAAAACCGCGACGACTTCGTCGCCACGATCCAAGAAGGCCTCTAACGCCGCCTTACCAAAATCCGCACTTCCAATCAGCGCAACTCGCATCTTAGATCACCTTATCGTGACGAAGAGCAATCAACTCATCAGTAGAGTAACCCAGCTCACTGAGAATCTCATCAGTGTGCTCACCAAGCAATGGTGAACGCGTTACTTCCGTAGGACTATCAGACATCTTGATAGGATTGCCGACTGTTAAATACTTGCCGCGGATTGGATGATCCACTTCAACGACTGTACCTGTAGCGCGCAATGCAGGCTCTTCAGCAATTTCTTTCATAGACAAAATTGGACCGCAAGGGATGTCGTACTTGTTCAAGACATCCATGACTTCGAACTTGGTCATAGTCATAGTCCACTTTTCAATTTCACCAAAGATTTCCATCAGGTGTGGCAAACGTGCCATTGGTGAAGCAAAACGCACATCAGTGATCCAGTCTTCGCGACCGATGACTTTGCAAACAGCTTCCCACACTGGGGCTTGCACAATCACATACATGTAAGCATTAGGATCGGTTTCCCAACCCTTACATTTAACAATCCAACCAGGCTGACCACCGCCAGAGGCATTACCGGCGCGGGGCACAGAGTCACCAAACTCTCCATTCGGGAACTGTGGGTACTCTTGCATTAGACCGTTACGCTCTAAGCGCTGTTGATCGCGCAACTTCACGCGGCACAAGTTCAACACCGCATCTTGCATGGCTGCCAATACTTTTTGACCGCGCCCAGAATGAGTGCGCTGATACAAAGCAGTAACGATTCCCAATGCCAAATGCAAACCAGTTCCGCTATCGCCAATCTGCGCACCAGTGACCATCGGAGGGCCATCATCAAAACCAGTAGTTGATGCGGAACCGCCAGCGCATTGCGCTACGTTCTCGTACACCTTGCAATCCTCGTAAGGACCAGGACCGAAGCCCTTAACAGAGGCCATGATCATCATGGGGTTAAGTTCTTGAATACGCTCCCAAGAGAAACCCATGCGATCTAATGCGCCTGGAGCAAAGTTCTCAACGAGAACATCGCATTCTTTAATGAGGCGCTCTAAAATTTCTTTACCTTTTTGAGTCTTGGTGTTGACAGTGATTGAACGCTTGTTATGGTTCAGCATTGTGAAATACAAACTATCAGCATCCGGAAGATCACGTAACTGACCACGGGTAGCATCACCCTCGCCAGATTTCTCCACCTTAATAACGTCCGCACCAAACCAAGCGAGCAGCTGAGTGCAAGTTGGTCCAGATTGAACGTGCGTGAAGTCGAGGATTTTGACCCCTTCTAATGCTTTTGCCATGATTAACGTCCTAATAAGATTGAAATTTTGAATTGGATCAAGTTTACCAGCGAGGGATTGCGCTGCAACATAGGATGCCTATTTTTTGGGCATAGCACCCTCAGGCCCCTGTTATTTGATATCTGAGCCAGTTATTGTGGGTTTTCAAGTTCAGAAAGGCGCTTTTTCAGAGCCCTTTCCTCAGCAAACCGCTCCGTCTCATCTCGAATCACCGCAGCCACCCCATTTGCCTGGTGCTTTTCATCGAAAAGCATACCAACCGTAAAGGAAATCGATAAAGTGCGTCCATCTTTGTGTTTTGCTGGCACTTTGAGTAAAGAGGTGCCGTAACGCGTTGTGCCAGTCGCCATGGACTTGCTATAGCCCTCATTGTGTCTTTGGCGCTGGCGCTCGGGAACAATTAAATCCAAGGTACTGCCAAGAGCCTCTTCTTCTGAGTAACCAAAGATTCGAGTCGCTGCTGCATTCCATAAAACAATCTTCTCATGCGCATCCGCCACAACAACGGCATCGCCAATGCACTCTACTAGCTGGAGCAAATCTACATTTGTTTTCATATTGTCAGTCTATAGGCTTTTTAAAGATCAATGGCGATAAAAAAGGCGCCCACTAGGAGCGCCTTTGAAATCAAAACAAATACTGCTTATTGTTATTAAACTGCTTTAGCTGCATGCAACTTAGCAATATCGTCAGCGCTGTATCCGAGGTCAGCCAATACTTCGTCAGTGTGCTCACCCAATACTGGTGATGGACCAACTTCGATTTCCAAGTCAGAGAACTTGATCGGGCTACCAATTGTCAAATACTTGCCACGAACTTTGTGGTCAACTTCAACAATAGAACCGCTCTTACGCAAGTCTGGTGATGCAGCCAATTCTTTCATTGAGAGAACTGGAGCACAAGGAATATCGAACTTGCGGAGGATGTCCACAGCTTCGTATTTAGTCTTGTCTTTGAGCCAATCTTCAATAGTTGCGAAGATGTCAAAAATCTTATCTTGACGAGCTTCAGCAGTCATGTACGCTGGATCAGTTGCCCACTCTGGTTTGCCCAAAGCTTTAGTAATTGGTTCCCAAGCGTGACCTTGAATAGTGAAGTAGATGTACGCGTTTGGATCTGTTTCCCAGCCCTTACACTTCAACACCCAACCTGGCTGACCGCCACCACCAGCGTTACCGCCACGTGGAACTACATCAGTGAATGAACCGTGTGGGTACTGTGGATACTCTTCGAGGTAACCAACTTTGTCCAAACGTTGTTGATCGCGCAACTTCACGCGGCACAAGTTCAATACAGCATCCTGCATTGAACAAGATACTTTTTGACCCTTGCCAGTCTTGGCGCGCTGCATCAATGCAGTCAAGATACCAATCGCCAAGTGCATACCAGTGTTTGAGTCGCCCAAAGCTGCAGCAGAAACTGTAGGAGGACCATCCCAGAAACCAGTTGTGGAAGCGGCGCCACCAGCACACTGAGCAACGTTCTCGTACACTTTCAAGTCTTCGTATGAGTGACCATCGCTAAAGCCCTTTACTGAAGCCATGATCATCTTTGGATTCAATTCTTGAATGCGCTTCCAAGAGAAACCCATGCGATCCAATGCGCCTGGACCGAAGTTCTCAACCATCACGTCAGATGTCTTGATCATCTTCTCTAAAACTTCTTTACCTTCTTGAGTCTTAGTGTCGAGTGTCAAAGAACGCTTGTTACCGTTCAACATCGTGAAATACAAAGCATCTGCACCTGGGATATCGCGCAATTGGCTACGTGTTACGTCGCCAGCACCTGGACGCTCTACTTTAATAACGTCAGCACCATACCAAGCCAACAGCTGAGTACATGCAGGACCAGCTTGCACGTGCGTGAAATCGATAATGCGAATACCGTCTAATGGTTTAGTCATGTTTGTTTCTCCTTAAAGTATTTCTATTTATTGCTCAATGTATGTAGAAAAGCTACCTATTTATTACTTCTTACCAGCAGCAGTAGATGGATTCAAGTTTGTTAAACGTCCACTTTCTGTACCGGCAGTTTCATCAATCACCGCATTAATCAGAGCTGGCTTACCTTCGGCAATCGCCTTAGTCAAAGCAGCTTCTAATTCAGCAGGGGTAGTCACGTAATAACCAACGCCACCGAATGCTTCAATCATCTTGTCGTAACGCGCATCCTTAACGAATACTGTTGGAGCAACATCAGCGCCACCAGTTGGATTAACGTCAGTACCGCGATACACGCCGTTGTTATTGAAAACAACCGTTGTGATTGGCAAGTTGTAACGGCAAATCGTTTCTAACTCCATGCCACTAAAGCCGAAAGCACTATCACCCTCTACTGCAACAGTTGGCAAGCCACTAGTAACAGCAGCGCCAATGGCGTAACCCATACCAATACCCATAATGCCCCATGTACCCGAGTCAAAACGCTTACGTGGCTTGTACATATCGACAATTGCACGGCAATAGTCAAGTGTGTTTGCGCCTTCGTTAACCAAGTTAACGTCTGGGTTTTTCTTGATCACATCACGAATAGCACGCAACGCGCCATGGAAGTTCATTGGTGAAGCTTCTTTGGCAAGTGTTTCCGCCATCTTCGCCATGTTCTTATCTTTTTTCTCATTGATTGCGCCAATCCATTCAGCGCTTGGCTTCGGAACAGCAGCAATACCCTTCAAGAGTTCACCAACGCATGAGCCGATATCACCAATCAATGGAGCATCGATTTGCACGTTGCTGTCCACTTCGTTTGCTTGAATATCGATCTGGATAAATTTCTTAGGATCTTTACCCCATGTTTTGCCTTTACCGTGAGCAAGCAACCAGTTCAAACGTGCGCCAACCAACATCACCGCATCAGCTTCAGCCAATACAAATGAGCGCGCCGCAGAAGCAGACTGTGGGTGATTGTCTGGCAACAAACCTTTGGCCATAGACATTGGCAAATAAGGAATGCCTGATTTCTCAATTAAGGCACGAATATCTGCATCAGCTTGTGCGTATGCAGCGCCTTTACCCAAGAGAATCAATGGACGCTTAGCGCCTTTCAACACATTCAATGCGCGCTCTACTGCATCAGCAGCAGGGATTTGACGTGGAATTGGATCGATTACCTTGAAGATAGACTTCTTAGCTTCTTCAACTGGCATAGTCTGAGACAGCAACTGTGCAGGCAAGTCCAAATACACACCGCCTGGGCGACCAGAAACCGCTGCGCGAATTGCGCGAGCAAAACCGATGCCGATATCTTCGATATGGTTAATACGGTATGCAGCTTTGCAATATGGCTTAGCTGCATTGAGCTGATCCATCTCTTCGTAGTCACCCTGTTGCAAGTCAACGATCTCGCGCTCGCTTGAGCCAGAGATCAAAATCATTGGGAAACAGTTCACCGTTGCGTTTGCAAGCGCTGTCAAACCATTCAAGAAACCAGGCGCTGACACAGTCATACAGATGCCAGGCTTTTGCGTCATGTAACCAGCGATCGCAGCAGCGTTACCAGCATGCTGTTCATGGCGGAAACCAATGAAGCGCATTCCTTCAGCTTGAGCCAAGCGGCACAAGTCAGTAATTGGAATACCAACTAGACCAAAAATGGTGTCAAGGTCGTTTGCTTTTAAAGCATCAATGACGAGATGAAAGCCATCCGTTACTTGTGTATTTTGATTGTCTGTTGTCATAGAAATTTTTAGTTAATTACACCGCCCGAACGTACAAACTGTTCAGTGCAATTTAGCTTTCGCTAACCGTCTCCAATTAAGTTATTCGTAGTGCCACGGGTAGCCATAAATTCACCCCCGTTGAGGCTGAGATGAATCTTAGGCTCGGGGGTGGGGATCATCATTGACTTCGGTCAATTTCCCCTAAAATCTAGAAATAAGAAGGGGGTTCGCCTCAGACGAAGAGCTCTTTATGCTTCGTTTTGAGGCGACTCAATGTCTCTGGAGAGAGGTTGAGATAGGCGGCCAGCTCCTTTTTAGGAAGCAACTCAAATAAGTCCTCGTATTTGCGCAAGAAGCGCTCTACTCGACCTGGAGCATCCAGCATATGCAAGGTGATGGTGTGAGCCATGATTTCACTCATTAAACGCATCACCTCAAACTCAAAACTCTCTTTGAGGGGTTTGTGGGCATCCAAAAATTCAGCCCATTTTTTAAGGGGCATCCGCGCTACGCGAGCCTTGGTAACCGACGCAATGCTATATGGGGCAGCTGTTTTGAGGCGCCAAGCGGCGTAGCTCGTTTCAATATCTCTCTCAATGGCAAAGCGCAAAATCATCTCTTTTGCATCCGCACTAGAGACAATCCTCTTCAAAATCCCATCCAGCACAAAGTACTGCTCCATCTGGTGATCACCTTGATGGAGCAAGATTTCTGATTTTTTGAGGTCTGAGATCTCTAAATAGCGCTCTAGCTCGGCCATTGATGCCGGATCCAGGCTTTTTAGCACTGAGTTTTGGCTCAGCTGCAAGCGAATCAGGTTTTTTTCGGGGTGCTTATCTAATGCTGTCATGAATCCTTAATCCTATAACCCATATTGTAGGCTTTTTTGACATATAAATCGGCTTAGGAACCATACCCATGAGATAGAATTGCGGAGTCGTGGTGCTTTGTTGCAATGCAACAAAGTTAAACGGGAAACACTAAACGTGTGCTGCCCCCGCAACGGTAAGTAAATGCACCCTAACTTTTCAGTAAAGGTGTCAGGAATTTGATAAAGCCACTGTGCGCGTCAATTGCATGGGAAGGCCAGATTCTGAGATTTACTAGCCCGGATACCGGCCAAGACAGGTGGAATTTTGCGGACGGGGACCTTCGCGCGCCGATGAAGCATCCCCGCCGTCCGGCGAGATGCCCAATTGACGCCTGAACTCTCACAAGTGAAATTCTGTTCGACCCAGCTTACGGGGAAGTTAGCTAGGTGATTCGAAGGCAGAAAGTTCATCATGAAACAGCAGTTCAGCAACAAAACACTAATCGCCCTATTTTGCGGCGCAGCAATATCTTTCAACACAGCAATTGCACTCGCCCAAAACTCTCAATCCACAGTCATTGTTTCGGGTTCGCGATTTGAAGAAAACCTCAATGAGGTTCCTGCAAACGTCAAAGTGATTACACGAGATGAGATTGCAAACTCGACTTCTAACAACATTCCCGAAGTGCTTTCACAGATTGGCGGGTTAAACATTAAAAACTCCAGCGGTAACCCCTTAAATCTAGACGCTTCAGTCGATATGGGCGGCTATGGCGCCACCGCTAACAGCACCACATTGATATTGGTGGATGGTCAGAGATTAAATCCCGTAGATTCGGGCACCATCAATTGGGAATCTATACCGATAGACTCCATTGAGCGAATTGAGCTCCTGCAAGGGGGAGCCAGCGTTCAGTACGGCAATGGCGCAGTAGGTGGAGTTATCAACATCATCACTAATGGTGGCGCAAAAAATCTCAACCAAGCATCAGTGACTTACGGTAGCTATAACACCGTCATTGGTAATGCGATTTTGCGCAATAAAGTTAACGACACAACCCTGCAACTGACGGCCAACACATCCAATACAGATGGCTGGCGACAAAACTCCGCAGCGAACGCCTATTCATTTGATGGGAAGCTAACTCAATCATTGGGCGGAATTGACCAGATCTACGCTGACATATTTTTCAACCATTCAAACTCTCAAACGCCGGGATCCGTCCTTGGCCAAGCGGGAACAGGTAGCCCTCAATCCGCTAGAGCCGCCTTTATTGGATCCACCACCACTACCGATAATGCGGGGGTTAGGGCTGGCTTTATTAAAGCAATCAACAGTCAGTTAACTTTTGATATTGATGGAACGTACTCAAATAAGAATACCAACTACAACGCTCCAGCCCTTCCATACCCGTACTACTCATTAAACCCAAACTGGCAACTAGCAGTCTCTCCAAAGATCAAAGCAAACTTTGGCGCGTGGGGCTCTACAGTAGTTGGGTATGACTTTAATCAGGCCTCACAGAGCAACTCGTCAGGATCAACCTTTAACAATACGAGTCTTCAGCAAAACGTCAGCATCCTTAATCAATCCATCTACCTTGTTTCACGAATTCCTTTACAAGTGGTTGATGGGCTAGAGGCTAGCGGAGGGTTTAGACATCAGGCGCAAAACGCTTCCACAAACGATCTCTCAACCGGTTCAACCATTAGCGCAAGTCAAAAATACTCCGCTAATGCGGGCGATGTTGCATTCAACTACAACTACCGACCCGGTCAAAAATTATTTGTTAAGTGGGATCAATCTTATCGATTTCCAAATACCGATGAATTCTGGGGATGGGATCAAAACGCCAACGGCGGTTATGGCGCCCCCGTTTTCAATGGCATCTTAAAACCTCAAATCTCTCAAACGTATTCAGCTGGAGGTGACTGGAGTATTAGTCAATCACATCTTTCAGCACTGATCTTCCAGTCAATTACACAAAATGAAATTCGCTTCGATCCATCTTCTGGTAGCAACATTAATACAGCAGGCAATATCAATCGAACTGGATTTCTTTTTGATTCATCAAGTAACATCACCCGAAATTTCACTCTAGCAAGCGGCGGAAAAATACAAAGATCCACCTATACCACTGGATCCATTTCTGGAGTTGGTGTTGGACTATCCCCAGACCTATTATTAAATGCTCGCGCTCAGTACGCGTTCAATAGCATGTGGAGTACAGGAGCTGTAGTGAATTACGTTGGCAACCAAAACTATGATGCCTCGCCATCCATAAGCAATTCATTGGCAAAGATACCTTCTTATGTTGCAGCGGATATTTATGCTAGCTATAGGATCCATTCTTGGGATGCTCGATTTACAATCAAAAATATTGGTGGAAATTCTTACGCAACTACTGGTGGTTATAGCCCAAGCAAAGGCTACTATTACTATCCCACAACACCAACAACGTATTTTGTAACAGCAAAATACAACTTCTAAATTAATAAGAGAGAACTCAAAGCCATGCAAGCCTCGACTCGCGCCCGCTATTTGCTGGTCGGGGTTGCATTATTTTTATTGGGCTTCTCATTGGCAATCCTTGCCGCGCCTGTTTCAGTGGTTGATGATCGTGGAGACACTATTGCGCTTGATGGGCCACCACAACGAATTGTCAGCCTTATTCCCTCGATTACTGAATCGGTTTGCGCGCTTGGTAAGTGCTCCAGTCTCGTAGGTGTGGATCGGTTTTCTAACTGGCCAAAATCCATTCGAGCACTTCCCAAATTGGGTAGCATGGGTGATGTCAATCTTGAGCGGCTGACACAATTAAAACCGGATGTCGTATTGCTAGAAAAAGCATCTCCACTGATTGCGAGGCTAAATGGCTTGGGCATTAAAACCTTCGCTCTCGACATTAAATCTATGGGCGATGAACAGCGCGGACTTGAAAAGCTCGATGCACTTCTTGCCACCTCGGAAAGTAAACGGGTCTGGAATCAAATCCAGAAGGAGATGATGCGTGCGAACAAACAGTTATCTTCAATGCAAAAGAATGTCCGCGTGTACTTTGAAGTCAATCCGGCACCATTTGCCGCAGGCAGAAACTCCTTCATTGGAGAAATTCTGACTCAGTTAGATTTGGTGAATATCATTCCGGAATCACTCGGACCCTTCCCAAAGATCAATCCGGAGTTTGTTGTTCAAGCCAAACCTGAAGTCATTCTCTTGAGTGAATCCACCACATCAGATATACAGAAGCGCCCCGGATGGAGCGCCATTCCAGCAGTATCCAATCATCGTATTTGCATATTTACCGCTGAACAAAATGATGTCCTAGTTCGTCCAGGCCCTCGCATGGGTGAAGCGGCATTGATTATTTCGCAATGCATTCAAGAGAAGCTGTCATCATCACGCTAATGCAAAAAAATTCTTTCTTAGGCAAATTGTTCGGCCTCTTTCTTATCAGCTTTGTTCTTGTTTTATTGGGAACACTATTAGGAAGTACCGGCAGTTATTGGGGGAGCCCCGAAGTAAATCAAGCGATCCTGCTGGATATTCGCCTACCTAGAGTTTTTGGGGCCTATCTTGCTGGGGCTTTATTGGGTCTTGCTGGCGGGATTGCTCAAAGCCTTTTTCGCAATCCCTTGGCCGACCCTTATTTACTCGGTAGCGCATCAGGCGCGCTGCTAGGCGTTGGGAGCATTCTTTGCTTTGCCTCATTGGGTAATGTCTGGCTAGAAATCATCGGTTTAAATGGCGGCGCCTTTATTGGCGCATTAACCGGAGTGCTGGCAGCCCTTCTCCTCGCAGGCGGATACCAAAGCTCTCTGCGCCTCTTGTTATCGGGCGTAGTCATTAGCGTGATTCTTGGGGCGGCGAATTCTTTATTTACCTTCATTCGTCCAGATCTCTTTCAAAGCATTCAGTCATTCATGTTGGGTAATACAACGCTTCTGAGCTGGTCGGGCGTAGATGTGATGAGCTTAGTGCTAGTGGCCTGCCTAATGGTGACTATGCTTGTCAGCCCAGTACTAGATGCACTGTCACTTGGTGAAAATACTGCGCGCACTTTAGGTCTTCCTCTGGATAAGTTAAGGCTATTGCTGATTGGTATATTGGCACTAGCAACTGGCTGTGCTGTAGCGCAAACTGGCTTAGTTGCTTTTGTCGGCTTGGCCGCACCACATTTAGTGAGAAAGATGTCGGAGGGTCGTCAGCGCATCCAATTATTGTTCTCTTGCATTGGCGGCGGCATCTTACTGCTGGGCTCGGATCTCATTTCGCGCACACTATTTGCCCCTGTTGAAATCCCGGTAGGCATTGTTACGGCAGTACTTGGTGGCTTCTACCTTTTATTCCTACTTAGGCGCACACCTTTAGGAGGGCGCCCATGAAAGTACTTAACTTAACAGTCTATCGAGGGCCATGCGCCATCCTCAACAATATTGATCTGGATATTCCTCAAGGTAAATGGACCAGCATCATCGGACCAAATGGCGCCGGTAAGTCTTCTTTATTGCAGGCTATGACTGGACTCCTTCCATACACCGGCTCCATCGAAATCAATGGGCAAGCATTAAGCGCTTTTTCTCGCAAGGATCTCGCTAAAACCGTTGCATGGCTTGATCAGGGCGCAACCCACTCCAATGAACTGGGCGATACCATTAGCGTATATGACACAGTCATGCTGGGAAGACTGCCCCATCAAGGGTGGTTGCACCTACCTTCTATGGAAGATCATGCAACAGTAGAGGCGGCTTTAAAGCAAACTGATAGCTGGAATTTACGTCATCGCCCAATACATCTCCTATCAGGTGGAGAGCGTCAACGAGCTTTATTGGCGCGACTACTAGCAGTCAATGCACAGATATTGCTCATGGATGAGCCTCTAGCCAATCTAGATCCACCACACCAGGCTGATTTTTTACAATGGCAAGATTCCCTGCTTGCGGAGGGTAAGACCTTGGTCACGGTCTTGCACGAAATTCATTTTGCGCTGCGAGCAGACCATCTCATCATGCTCAATCACGGTAAATTACATTTCCAGGGATCGAGTAAGGACCCAAAAACACATCAGGCGCTCATTGAGCTGTTTCAAGGCCGTATTCGCCTTGAAAAACTGGGAAATGATTGGGTTGCCCTGCCTAACTAAGGGAAAAATGGGAGTTTCACAAAGCTTTTTCCTAAGGCTACAATGCCTATATGAACGAGCACACTCCTCATATATCTAACGACTCTACTGAAACCGACCCCATCAAGGAATCGATTCAGAGGCTGTCCAAGAAAATTCAAGTGGTGAGTGATGCAGTAAAAGCCATTCAGCAGGATCGCAATCAACTTGAATTGAAAATTGAAGACGCGCAAAAAAGAATTCAGCACATATTAAGTCGCCTACCAGAACAAAGTGATGGCCGACAAATGAATTTACTTGGTGAGCCAGTAACACCAACTAACCCAGAGGATGACAATGAGCCAACAACGCATTGAAGTAACCCTCGCCGGCCAAAAGATCACCTTAGCCACTAGCGCCGAGCACGAGCCATTACTTCGCTCAGCCTGCGCCCTGGTTGATGAACAAATCCAACTCGCGATCAATGGCGGCAATCGCAGCATTGAACGCGCCAGCATGATGGCCGCCCTCAAAATTGCTGGCGACCTCATTACTCTCCAAAAAAATTCGCAACAGCATCCAGCACAGAGCGCCTCTTCCGGTGCAGACCCCGAAGAAATCACACGCCTCCAAAGCGAGATCCACTCACTCGAAGATCAAGTGGATGCTCTAATGCAAAGCCTTTCCCTGCCTGGTTCGCCAAGGCCAATAGTTCCTTGAACCGATGCGCAAGCATCAGGAACGATCTTTACCTTGTGGGCGTGAGCGTTTCGAACCTTCACAGTGGCAGCTTCGCGCTGTTCACTCCCTGAGCTTCTTAATGCACCCGAAACAGAGTAGCCGTTCCACCTTGAACCTTAGGGTTCAGGATGACGGCCTAGCGGCTAAGGCGGGGAATTCATGTCAATAAACGATATCGCAATGCTCATGCTCTGCGGGAGCATATCCGGCTTTTTAGCTGGACTACTTGGTATTGGCGGAGGGATGATTTTGGTTCCCTTCATGATTCTGGTATTCAATCACCTTGGCTTTAATCAAAGCGTGATAGTGCATATGGCAATTGCTACCGGAATGGCGACCATCCTCTTTACAACCACCTCCGCCATTTGGGCGCACCACAAACACAGCTCCATAGATTGGAAATTAGTGGCTGCTCTTAGTCCGGGGATGGTCATTGGCGGTTTAGTTGGCGGTAGCGAAATTTTTGAGGCCATCAATACCTCCTGGCTCTCACTGTGTTTTGCGATTTTTATCGTTTACACCTCAATCCAAATGATCATCAATAAAAAACCGTCTGCCGGACGAGAGTTACCAGGCACTCTAGGTCTTTTTTCTTTTGGGGCATTTACAGGCGTGATCGCCAGTCTAGTCGGTGCAGGCGGCGCATTTATTACCGTGCCATTCATGCTTTGGTGCAATGTCAAACCACATACCGCTATGGCTAGCTCTTCAGGCTTGGGCTTTCCGATTGCCGCAGCAGCCACGGTTGGCTATATGTATGGCAGTTGGGGAAATCCGAATCTGCCTGAGGGATCATTAGGTTTTGTTTATGTGCCGGCAGTGCTTTGTATTGTGGGCGTCAGCATCTTTACCGCCCCACTGGGAGCAAAGATGGCTAGAAAACTCGATGTAGCTCAGCTCAAGCGCATCTTTGGCATCATGCTGTTTTTGCTTGCGGCCTTCATGTTCAATGAAAGCCGCAAAGCATTCGGCTTCTAGTTGGTATATTGCTGACGCAAAATATTCTTCTGCACTTTACCCATCGCATTGCGAGGCAGGTCAGAAACAATTTCTAAGCGCTTAGGAATCTTAAAGTTCGCAATCTGTGTCTTTAAGGTTGCAATCATTGCTTGCGCATCCAACTTGGCACCCGCTTTTGGTACCACGACTGCCATTACGGCTTCACCAAAATCAGGATGTGGAATACCAATCACCGCACTCTCATCCACGCCATCCATATCATCAATAAAGCTTTCGATTTCTTTTGGATAAACGTTATAGCCACCGGAAATAATCAAATCCTTACTACGGCCAACGATACAGAGGTAATCCTTTGGGGCTTTCCCGCCATTGGCATCACCACCCCAACGACCGACGTCCCCAGTTTTAAACCAGCCGTCTTTTGTAAATTCTTCGGCAGTTTTCTCTGGCATGCGCCAGTACCCCTTGAATATGTTCGGGCCCTTAACCTGAATGCTGCCGATTTCATCAACACCACAAGGCTTGTTGTTTTCATTAACCACCCGTACTTTGACACCTGGTAATGGCAATCCAACTGATCCGCCAACACGATTACCTTTGTAAGGGTTAGAAACCAACATCACTGTTTCGCTCATGCCATAGCGCTCAAGAATCGGCTGGCCAATAACTTCCTTGAAAGTGTTGAAAGTCTCAGTCAACAATGGAGCCGAGCCGGATACAAACAAGCGCATATTGCGCGCTACATCTTTAGTGAAGTTTTTATCAGCCAAGAGGCGAACATAGAATGTTGGTACACCCATCATCACTGTCGACTTTGGCATGTGATGAATTAATTGCGCTGTATCTAAACGTGGCAGCCAAATCATCTTGCTACCATTAATCAATGCGCCATGAGCAGCAACAAATAAACCATGGACATGGAAGATTGGAAGTGCGTGCAATAAAACATCACCTTTTTTCCATCCCCAGAACTTTTGGAGAACCTGCGCATTGCTTCCCAAGTTCTTATGAGTCAACATCGCACCTTTGCTGCGGCCAGTGGTTCCAGAGGTATACAGAATCGCCGCTAAATCATCGTCCTTAACAGTGACTGTCTTGAACTTATCGCTTTGTCCACCTGCTCGCTCGAGCAATGTACCCTTGCGATCTTCATCTAAGGTGAACACATGTTTAGTGCCCGCCTTAAACGCGACCTTGGATACCCATGAAAAATTTTTGCTGCTGCACACCACTACCGCAGGCTCTGCGTTTTCTAGGAAGTACTGGATTTCCGCTGCTTGGTAAGCGGTATTTAAGGGCAGATACACATACCCAGCCCGAATCGTGGCGAGGTACAGAAAGAGAGCTTCTGGAGACTTCTCTACCTGCACCGCTACACGAGAACCTGCTGGCAGCTTGAGGCTTTTTAAAAGGTTTGCCATCTTGGCAGTTGCACGCTCAAGATCGCCCCAAGAGTAATAGAGACCATCATGTGTTTCTAATGCACATGCTTGTTTATCTTTTGGAAAACCTTTTTCCAATAGTGAATATAAATTCATCAGAACCTCAAAACTAGTAAGTTAAATCAAATCGTTAATCGAGCTTAGCGCCAGAAGCTTTAGCAACCGCACCCCAACGCTTAATATCCGCAGCTACAAACTTGCCAAACGCATCGCCTGAGAGCGTAGGTGTATCGGAACCATTGTTGGTCCAAATTGTTTTGAGCTCTGGGGTATTGATTGCTTTTTGCACTTCAACAATCATCTTGTCGACGATAGCTTGCGGAGTGCCTTTAGGAGCAAACAAACCGTACCAAGTAGAAACCTCATAGCCCACTAAGCCAGCTTCAGCCGCAGTTGGAATGTTTGGAAAACCTGGGGCACGCTTCTGTGAGGCAACCGCCAATGCAACGATCGAGCCATTTTTGATTTGAGCTGCTGAAGATCCAAGACCATCAAACTCCACATCTACTTGTCCCGCGATGAGATCTTGCATTGCAGGGCCGGCGCCACGGTAGGGAATATGCGTCAAGAAGGTCTTTGTGAGCATCTTAAATTGTTCGCCAGCCAAATGATGAGATGAGCCATTGCCAGCACTTGCATAGTTGAACTTGCCTGGATTCTTCTTCAGAAGCTCAATAAATTCTTTCAAGTTCTTTACTTGAACATTCTTAGGATTAACAACAATGACCTGAGGTGGGCTAGCAATCATTGCTACAGGCACAAAGCTCTTTTCAATGTCGTAATCTAAATTAGGGTACATAGCGGGTGCGATCGCATGATGCGCCGCGCCTACGAAGAAACTATAACCATCAGGTGCGGCCTTAGCTGCGATAGAGGCGCCTAAGGTACCACCTGCACCGCCGCGGTTATCAATGATGATTTGCTTACCCAACTGCTTGGTCAACTGATTTGCCAAGGGGCGAGCGAAAGCATCTGTACCTCCGCCTGCAGGGAATGGAACGACGAATGTAATAGGTTTAATTGGCCAATCTTGAGCCATGACGGCAAGCGGTGCGGCGCAAATTAAAAAGAGCGCCTTCTTTAAAGTGCTCAATGAAAATGCGGAACGAATGCTGATCTGCTTAAACATTTCTGTCTCCTATATTCACGTCAACTGGTGCGTTGACTTCATTTTTACAGCGTATTTCAAAACCCCTTATTCTAAAGGGGACTTCCATTTCCCAGTGGAAATGAGCCGCCACCCCAAAATTAAGGGGCCATGAGGCGCCCTACCGCTCTTGAATACACGATTTCACCATTTGCAAAGCGCTCATGGTTATCTTCCACGCTACCCAAGTCATATAAATAGTTCACCATCAATCCGGCAGATTGACGCAAGCCTTTACGCGATAAATCACCAGCCCAATTAATCAGGTGCAATTTGGCGCCATTACCCAAATGGAATTTCGCGACAGGATTACCATCGCGCCCGGTCGAAGCCAGGCCCAAATAAATACTGGCAAGGCATAGCAATGCGTCTTTTTCTTTTTCAGAAGCGAGATCCGGGTGCCATCCACCTGATAAACGCTCAGACCAGGATTGACTGTCCAATTTCAGAACCGCTAACGCCGCATCGCGCGCAGTCTTTTGATTTGGCTTCAAGCGCTCAGCGGGAACACCTTCGCCCAAATTGGCACCTGCAGATACCCAATCCATAAAACCAGGAATTGGTGAAAGGGTCACAAAAGTTTTAATACCTGGAAATTCCGCATGCAACTGCTCAGCTACACGTTTAATTAAAAAGTTGCCCATCGAAACACCGCGCAGACCAGGCTCACAGTTACTAATAGAGTAGAAGACCGCAACCTTGTATTGCGATACCTGGTCAACGGTTTCCGCCTTCTTATCCACCAAAGGTGTAATCACCGTTGGAATCTCCGGCAAGAGCGCTACCTCAACGAAGATGAGGGGTTCGCTCGGCAATTGAGGGTGAAAGAAAGCAAAGCAGCGACGGTCAGGCTGAAGGCGACGACGTAAATCATCCCAGCCATCAATAGCATGCACTGCCTCATGTTGAATCAACTTCTCAAGCACCTCAGCAGGAGACTTCCAATCTACTTGATGCATCTTCAAAAAGCCTGGATTAAACCAAGAAGAGAGCAAGTGGCGCATATCAAAATCCACTGCGGCTAACTCTGGCTTCTTATCGAGCAACTGCAGTAAATCGCGACGCATTTGCACTACTGCTGCGGTTCCCTGACTTGCCCGATTTAGGCGGCGGAAAAACTCCTGGCGAGGAGATTCAGATGCCTTTTGCAGTTGAATGTAATTACGGGCACTGGCATCCGCTACGAAATTTTGAGCGGCCTTTAAAACGGCATCAGCCTGAGGATTCAATTTCTCAAACAAAAATGTGAAGAAAGAGACATGCTGATCTTTGGCTAATTTGCGATAGTTATTCACCACGTCATCAGCCATGCTCAAGGCATTTGATTCACCGCGCTCCGATATCAATCGCTTGATTGCGTTATTGGCCTTAGACAAATTGCGAGCTTTGGTTAGCTTTTCAAGCATGGGTTTCTTTCGACAGGGGTGAAAACAGACAGAAATCGAGCGACTTACGCATTCACTATGACTTTCCAGGAAGATTTAAGTCAATTTAATGAAATTGACTACAAAAGACCTATGAAAACCTTATTTTAGCTACTGATAAGAGCCGTTTTTCGTATTTACTCTTACTATAAGGTAAATTCCGAAAATAATCATCGGAACAGAAAGCCACTGCCCCATTGAAAGCCCGAGCCCCAAAAGGCCCAGGAAAGCATCTGGCTCACGGGCAAACTCTGCCAAGAAACGGCAAATACCGTAACCAAACAAGAAGAAGCCAGAAACCTGCCCTACTTTACGAGGCTGACTCGAATAGAGCCAAAGCAGAATACCCAAGCAAACCCCTTCGCCAAAGAACTGATAGATTTGGGATGGGTGACGCGGAACTAAATCAACTAGTGGGAAGACCATCGCCCAAGGTAAATCCGTAGGCCTACCCCATAACTCTCCATTAATAAAGTTACCCAGGCGACCAAACGCTAAACCAAACGGCACAAGTGGTGCAACCAAATCGCTCACGACAAAAAAGGAAACTTTGCGGCGATCAGCAAACCAAAGAAGCGCCAATAAAACTCCCAATAGCCCTCCATGAAAAGACATTCCGCCTTCCCAAATTTTGAAGATGCTCAAAGGGTGCGCCAGGTAATAGGCGGGCATATAAAACAGGGTGTACCCAAGTCGCCCGCCGAGGACCACGCCCAAAACGCCCGCGAATAACAAATCCTCAAGATCTTTATAGGTCCAGCCTAATGCTTGGTAGCGTGGCGCACGAATACGCAAACGCCCCAGTAATAAAAATTGAGCGAAAGCCAAGAGATACATTAAGCCGTACCAATGAATCGCAAAGGAGCCAATACGAATTGCGGCCGGATCAAATTGAGGATGTATCAGCATCAGTGCAGACCAATCAAGATTTAGATTGATCAAAGTTATGCAATTCGTGACCTAAATCCCGATAGGCTTTATAGCGCTCACGCCCCGCCAAACGTTCCGCATCATTCACAGTCACCACTTCCACAATTCGAGGAAAGCGAGCAACCAATGCAGCAACGTCTTTGGGCATCCGCATACCCAAATGAATCATCACATCAGCATGAGGAAGCTGAGTAAGCGCAGGAGATGAAAAATCATCCGTCAGTAAGATTGGGGTATCCGCAGCGCCCTCATCCTCTATAAAACAATGCGGCAAAAAATCGACAGCGCTAAATGTCCACAAGAGTTCATCGAGTTTTTTAAGAACCGCCTTCTCACCTACCATCACAATATTTCTGACAGGTTCACCAACAAGGGTCGCGCTCCAAATCTTGCGCGTCAAACGACAAGCGTATTCCAACTTGTCGCTGACATTGCTATGAAAATCGATACGGGCCATAAGTACTATCTTCCGCTTTATTTGCTTTGATTCTTGACTTACTTTTGCTCAAGCAAATAGTTCACCAAGAGGGGAACCGGACGCCCAGTAGATCCTTTAGCTGCACCACTCTTCCACGCAGTGCCGGCAATATCCAAATGCGCCCATTTATATTTCTCAGTAAAGCGAGAAAGGAAACACGCCGCAGTGACACTGCCTGCAGGGCGACCGCCAATGTTAGCGACATCAGCAAAATTCGATTTGAGCTGCTCGTGATACGCAGCATCTAATGGCAAACGCCACACGGTATCCAAGGAAGCATGGCCCGCTTTAGTAAGCGCATTAACCAAGCCCTCATCCTCAGAAAAAAGTCCGCTGTGAACATGTCCCAAAGCAATGATGCAAGCACCAGTCAGGGTTGCTACATCAATCACAGCCTTTGGTTTAAAGCGCTCCACATAAGTTAAGGCATCGCACAAAATCAAACGACCTTCTGCATCGGTATTGAGAACCTCAATCGTTTGACCTGACATGCTCTTGACGATATCGCCTGGGCGGGTTGCTTGACCCGAAGGCATATTTTCACAAGTAGGGATGACGCCGATGACATTCTTTTTTAATTTCATCAAAGCAGTTGCATACATCGTGCCAATCACAGATGCCGCGCCACACATGTCGTACTTCATCTCATCCATCGCCTCACCAGGCTTTAATGAAATACCGCCCGTATCAAAGGTGATGCCTTTGCCCACCAACACAATTGGCGCTTCGCCAGCCTTACCGCCTTGATGACGCATCACAATAAATTGTGGTGGTGTATCTGAACCTTTGGCAACAGCTAAAAATGAGCCCATACCTAAAGCTTCAATTTGTTTGCGGCCCAATACTTCTACTTTTAGTGCAGTCTTCTTGCTCAAGCCCTGTGCAGCCTTACCCAAATAGGTTGGCGTACAAATGTTAGGCGGCAAATTACCTAAATCTTTGGCGAGATTCATGCCCTCAACCATCGCCACACCTTCTGCAACCGCAGCCTTTAATTCTTTCGCACAGGCATCGTTGCCCGCGAAAATGAGATGGGCGAAGGTATCCGCTTTATCTTTAGCTTTAAATTTCATTGCCGGCTGACGAACGCCAAAACGATAGGCTTGATCGCCCGCGTATTGAATAGTCAGACGTACTTCTTCTGCGATGAAGTCGGCGCGGTGACCCAAAGCAAAGCTTGGGATAAACCACAATGCACTTTGAATCGATCCGCCACTTAATTGCTTTAATGCTGCTCGTGCAATCTTTGAGAAGGAATTCAAGCTACGCGCGCTGGCAACAGCCACATCGCCCAGACAGACCAATAGAACCCGTTTAACCTTAATGCCAGCGCCAGCCCAGGACTTTTCAGCACGCAAAACACAAACCGAAGCTTGCTGGGCCTCCAAATCACCCACGAGATGGGCGTGCGTCACTGAGCCGCCCAATAATCGGTCCAACTCCACTAACAGGCCCGTTTTGGATTTTGCAGAGCCCAGGGCATCTAAATCCGCTTTTGAATAGGCTAAAACTAAGCAATCTGAGCTTTGCGACAACAATGTAACCAGGCTTGCCTTAAGCTGTTTAGGGTTATTGGTGTCGGCTTGCGAGAAAATCTTGGTGCTAAATTGAATGGTCATAATCTCTTGCGGTATTTTTAAGTCAATTCAAAGGGAAAAGGGGATATTTATCCATTATCCTCCGACATGAAGGTCAGCATCTTTAACTGGCCAATAACAGTGACCCCCAATATTTCGTCATGATTTTTCACCAAGCCCTTCGCCGCGAGCTCAGTTTTACGACTGGGGGCGTCTTTTTGGTCTTGGTAACCATCATGATTACCACTCTGGTCATCCGTATTTTGGGCTTTGCTGCCAACGGCGCAGTGAACCCAGAGGATGCCTTGGTGCTGATCGCCTTGGCCACTCTCGGCTATATGGCCGTTTTACTGACTGTCTCCCTCTTTGTGGCCGTCCTTATCGTCTTGGTACGTTGGTACAAGGATTCGGAAATGATTGTTTGGTTTGCCAGTGGACTCAGTGTGGCCAGCCTTATTCGGCCTATTTTGAGCTTTGCCGCCCCACTGATCATCATCATTGCACTGCTTGCTTTATTTGTATGGCCTTGGGCAAATCGCGAGTCTACCTTAATTAGCCAAAGATTCCAGCAACGTAGCGACGTCTCTATGGTCGCTGCCGGGCAATTTCGGGAGTCTGCAAAAGCGGAGCGCGTATTTTTTATTGAAGAGCTCGATGTTGATAAAAGTGAAGTCAAAAACATCTTCTCTGCCGAATCCAAAAATGGGCGATTAAGTGTCGCAGTGGCCTCTACTGGCTTTATCGAAAATGGTGCTGGTGGGGCAAAGGACATCATCCTCAATAACGGTCGTCGCTATGAAGGCTTGCCGACGCAACCAGATTTTCGCATTCTGGAGTTCGACACCTACACAACCACTATCCGCAGCAAAGAAATCTTGGACCCTGCGCCGCGTGATAGGGAAAAGACCGTCACCGAGCTTCTCAATGCCAGCGATCCCTCGTTAATTAACGCCAATCGCGCTGAATTGTTATGGCGCTTTGGTTTGCCCTTAATGGCTTTGGGCTTAGTGCTAATTGCCATCCCGCTCGCCTACGTCAACCCAAGGCTGGGAAATTACACTGCCATGTTCTACGCTGTGTTGACTTATCTAATCTATAGCAATTTATTGAACTTGACGCAAAACTTTGTCGCGCAAGGCAAAGTCAATGTCTTCATGGGAATTTGGCCTATTCATGTACTGGCATTTGGCATAGCCTTCATTCTGATTCGTAATCGTATTAATCCTTCTTTGAAGTGGTGGCGCCGTCAATTGCCCGCCTCTATGGTCAATAGATGAAATATCTTTTCCCATACATCTTCGAGCGCTATCTCGCACGACAGATTTACGCGGCTTTTGGCTTCATTCTGTTTGCGCTGGTTACATTGTTTTTATTCTTTGACATCCTGGGCGAGCTTGGCTCAGTTAAGGGTCAATACACCTTGCCGCTGGCGCTTCTGCACGTTGTCTTAAAGGCACCAAGCCGCATCTCTGAAATCATTCCAATTGCCGGACTCATTGGCAGTATTTATGTTTTCGCCATGCTAGCTAGCCAATCTGAATTCACCATCTTACGAATTGCCGGTCTAGATATTCGCCGTGGACTAACAACGCTCGCGAAAATTTCACTACCCCTGATTGTTCTCACTTTAATCATGAGCGAGTGGCTTGGACCTTATACAGAAAACCTCTCGGATCAAATTCGAATGAAGGCTCTAGGCTCATCCTATGGCTCTCAATTTAAAACTGGGGTTTGGGTCAAGGATCGTCTACGCGACGAAGATGGCAGCGGCCCAATTCGGCCTGGAGTGCGCTATGTGAATGTAGGCAAGATTGAGCAAGATAACGAGATTAAAAATATTCGGATGTATGAGTTTGATGATGCGTATCGACTGCTCTCGATTCGCAGTGCTGTCTCAGGGCGATTTGATCATTCCGGCACCTGGATTTTGGATGACGTGACCGAGACTCGTTTTAAGGAAGCAAAGCAAACGGACCCACTCAACCCCGTCTACTCTGCGCAAACATTTACTCATCCCATCGTCAGTCTTGATTCAGAAGTGACTCCACAAATTCTGAGCGTACTTCTAGTGAGCCCAGAAAAGATGTCCATCTTTAGTCTTGGTCGCTTCATCTCTCACTTGAGGGATAACAAACAAGATGCGCAACGCCACTCCATTGCATTCTGGAAAAAAGTGATTTATCCCTTCACCATTTTTGTGATGCTAGCCCTGGCCCTGCCATTTGCTTACCTCAAGGTGCGCGCAGGAAGCGTCGGCATTAAAGTTTTTGGTGGAATCATGTTGGGGATGAGTTTTCAGCTGTTTAACTCACTCTTCTCAAATGTAGGGCTTTTGGGCTCATGGCCAGCCCTACTGACCGCACTCACGCCGCCACTGATTTATTTTATTTTGGCAATCGTGGGTCTACGCTGGGTATCTAGAGCTTAATACCTCAAAATCATATAGAATTTCATTCCTATATCTTTGTAGATATAAAGAATGGAATCGATATGAACCTGCACCAATTTCGCTTTGTCCGTGAAGCGGTAAGACAAAACTTCAACCTGACCTCAGCCGCTAAAGCGCTCTTTACTTCCCAGCCAGGAGTGTCGAAGGCCATTATTGAGCTCGAAGACGAATTAGGCGTGGAGATCTTCCGTCGTCATGGCAAACGCATCCGCTCACTCACTGAGCCGGGTAAACGGATTTTGGTTTCCATTGAACGCATCCTGGATGAAGTAGAAACATTGAAGCGCGTTGGCAAAGATTTCGCTAGTCAAGACCAAGGCAGCTTTGTCATTGCTACAACACATACCCAGGCTCGTTATGCACTGCCTAAAGTGCTCACCGAATTTACAAAGCGCTTCCCGAAAGTACGCGTCAGCATCCAGCAAGGCAGCCCCGGACAAATTGCTGAACTATTAATTCATGATCGGGCCGACATTGCGATTGCTACTGAAGGCATTGCCAATACCCCTGGTGTTCTTGCTCTTCCAGGCTACCAATGGCAACACGTCATCATGGTGCCACTCAGCCACCCCCTGCTTAACCAAGCCAATATCACCTTAGAAGAAATCGCCAAGTACCCGCTCATCACCTACGACAAAGCCTTTGCGGGCCGTAGCAAGATCGATGCCGCATTTGCACAGCGCAATTTAAGCCCCGATATTATTTTGGAAGCCATTGATGCTGACGTGATTAAAACCTATGTGGAAACGGGCATGGGTGTAGGAATTGTTGCTGGTTTAGCCTATGACGCTGATCGAGATCGCAATCTGCGAGTGATCCCAGTTGGCCATTTATTTGGCAACAACGTTACCCATCTTGGCGTGAAGCAAGGCGCCTACCTTCGTTCATTCGTTTACACGTTCATAGAGCTGTTCTCGCCAACCTTGACGCGCAAAATCGTTGAACAGGCTATGAATAGCGAATCAGAAACCTACGAAATTTGAAGATTTAGACATCTCATGGCATAAATTACAACCAATTTGAGATGGTGCTCGGGGCGGACTCACATTAACATGATAACTCATTGATTTATATGTAAATTTTTTATATCGAATAAATATTTACCCACTTTTATGCCCACAAATTCAATCGAATTGCAAAAAATATCTCTTTGCAATTTCAGTCGCAGGTCATCAATACCCCTACTTAACCAAAATAGTATTACCGGAACCGATATTCAAGTTTTGACAAGGGTCAGGAGAAGCGGAAGCATTTAAATTTCCCCTCAAGTCAAGAGAGTTAGCATACAAAGCCCCGCTGATGGCAAATGATGCTGATGTCCCCTTAATTAAAAAATTAGTATTGGGTAGTTGCGTTCTACCAGTCAATGAAATGTTTGTATTGGAACCAGCCCCGCCAAGAGTGTAGGTTGTACCCGTCAGACTTATAGGTTGGTATATCAGCATTCCCCCGCCCGCCGTGCCGCAGGTTGACGCACCATTACTGCTATTGAGGTTGACTGTCCCACTCAAATCAAAATTTTTGTCGACCCCAACAATAATTGTTACCCCCGTGCCAGCCAAAGTAATGCCGTTATTTGTAAATCCATTATTGAAGTAGTAAATACCACTCATATTGACCTGAGTTCCGCAACCAGTAAGATTTATTGACGAGTTGTATGTGCCTGATGGCAATGAACATCCTGATGCGTAAGTCATGACCGATGGAGGTGTGGGAGGCGTATACGCTGGCGGGGTAGGCAATGACAATCCAGTTGATTGTGGCGGAGGCTGGCAATTTGAGCAGTTGACCGACGCATTGTTGTAAACCGTAGTTGTTGAGCCAGCTGTGGCTAGCTTAATAAGCGAACCTCCAACAGCACGAAGAGCGCCGCCAATAGCAACGGAACCTGAAGATACTCCCAATATGGTTCCACCGTTTAAATCAACGGTACTTCTAATAACCACGGCATCAGAAAGAAGCTTTTTGCCAGCAATAGCTGTTTTACTTAAGTTAAGTGTATTGATGCCAAAAAGAGGTAAAAAGAAAGTATTCCAATTTGTCGAAGCGGTTGCCTGAACACAATTCTGTTGAGTTGATGGATTTGGGCAGGCTACTCCCTTGGTTGTAGCAATCGTAAAGCCATAAGCATTTGTTAATGGGTATTGGTCACCACCACTTTGGCAGTTTGCATAATCTCTCGCACAAGCCAAAGCCTCCGCATCAGCCACATTCTGCAATTGGGCTTGGCGCATATAAGCAAATCCAAAATCAATCGCAAAAGCCGCGAATCCGAGCAGCACGACCAACATAATGGCAAAGAACGGAAGGACGGCGCCGCTCTCACCATCCAATTCAAGTCTTGATTGTTTTTGGCGCATAGTTCACCGGCAAATGTTAGTCGAATAATTTCAGCTTAATTGGGCTAGTACCCGCTTTCAATATACACCCAAGACCCCCCAAAACTAGCAGGAAAATGCTATGTTTTGTAATAAATATAGCCAACTTCACTCAAACCAATGCATGTTTTCATTCATTGGAATTCGGCGTATATTTAGCGGATAAGCCACAGATGTTTCAAGCAAATCCCCCAATAAAAATTAGGTCACACTAAAAATGAATCTCAAATTAAGCTTTTGGATTAAATTGATTGGAATTGGTATTGCTTTTTGGGTAATCGTGGTTGGCACACTGACATATCAGAGTGTCAGCAAGGTTGCTGATGGTGCAGGTCAGACCATATTCGATGCGTGCATGCGTGAACATGAACAATCAAGCAATCAAGCTGCGTGCGATAGCGAACGAGATTTGGCTAGAAAATCAGTCATGTCGGGTATTTGGAGATTTAGCCTGAACTAGCAACATGAATCAACCCAGCAACCGTAAAAAGTCCCTTACTGCTAAATTGGTCATTAGATACATTTTTAGTACAACCCCTTAAGGGGCAATAATAGAACGGAATTACTGCATCTTTGAGCGCCCCAGTCGCACCACCTCGGGAAGTACCTTGGTACTTTTCATTGCCACGAGGTCTTTACCAAGAAGTAGAGCCATGCCACGGATCTTTTCATAGCGCAAATTTACCCCCATCAGAATCCCAAAACTCCGATGGAATGGCGTCATCTCTCTCACGAATTAATTCGGTCTGATTGGTACTGTTTGACGCACTAATTTCCGGATCAGATTTAGTGAACCCTACAGAGCATAGGGTTTGATGTTTACTTTTGCCCTCGGATGACTCAAACCCTATAGGCTTCTCGCTCTTCATCTTCTTAATAAAAATAGATGTCGATGATTTAATTTTTCTCATTGAGTCGAGTTTGATGGGGATATTCAAAAGCTCTAACAACTTGACCGGGGCTTGAATGGCAATTGCCTCCATCAATGCCGCAAAGATGGATGCATTCTTCAGCTTTGTGGGGTCGTCTTTAATCACGGTCAGCACTTGAACTGCCATCTCTTGTCTTTTTGCTTTGGAATACTCCTTGCTCCTAGCAGGTCTTTGTAAGCCGAAGCCATGAGCAACATTGGCATAAAAGTCTGATTGCATTCTTTCTAAACTTTGGCGATTCCCAATCAAATCACTACCTACTAAGCGATTCCCAACCAAAGGCAACATCAAAACATGGCAATGCGGTGCTTGCTCATCGTGGTGAATGACTGAACTAAGAATCGGCACCTGAAAATAAGCCTCAGCCCATGATGTTGCCTTTGCAAAAAACCCGTTCACATCAATCTCAACATTTGGAGATAGGCTAAAAACGATTTCAATGGCTCGTACGGCATCTTTTCTTAATTTTGATACCCCGGCATCAAGCATCAACTGATTCGCCCTCTGAGTCACTTTTTGAGCCGTTCTCTCGCCTCTTAGGATGATATTTGCTTCACTTCTATGCGGATCAATGTGACTATACGCGCCCAACTCGGCTTGAATTTCCCTCAAATTATGGCGAGATGCAACTTCAATTTTCCTGGCACCCTTTAATTTAGCTGTGCGCAGGAATGGCGTGGAGTTGCCCGAAATGTAGCTGGATGCACCATTCATCATTTCGCCACCTCATAACTAGCTGGATCATTTAGAAATTCATGCAATTCCGCATTGCGCCACATGGTGCATCGAATCCCAAGTTTTACTGGTTGTGGCGCTTGTCCATCACGAACCATCTGACGGAACTTCTCGCGGCTAATTGGCACGAATGATTTGATCTGACTCCAGCGACTCATGCCATCGTGTGGCAAGGTCCCTGGTTTCGGTGATGTTACTTTGCTAACCATGGTTAACCTCTTTTATAGGTTGTTGAACATGGTTATTGATTATTTACATATTTTCCTTTTTTACAAATTAATAAATGTCAAACAAAGGACAGCATTCTCTTGAGTACTCCATCATTCTTAACCGTTGTCATTTGTTGTCAATCGCTGGCAAACTAAAAATATTTTTATTCTGTGGTTTTTATGCAATATAAATTTACGATTTTGTATTTGCAACATACGCTTTTATTGCATCTAAGTAATCCGCCCATTCTTGCATCATCCTTGCTCGAGCGGGTAGATAGGTTGCAAAGTTATATGCAGCACTCACACTATTTCTTTCGGAGTGAGCCAACTGAAGCTCAATATGCTCATGGGGATAGCCCAGCTCATGCAAGATGGTGGATGCGACACCCCGGAAGCCATGCCCTGTCATGCGCCCTCTATAGCCCATCCGATAAAGCGCAAAAAGAATAGTGTTGTTACTCATGCTTTTTAATGGCTTTTCTGATGGGAAAATTAACTCCCTACCCCCTGAAATTTCTCTCAATCGATTGAATACAGATATAGCCTGAGGAGTTAAGTGAACTATGTGAGGATCCCTCATCTTCATTCGCTTAGCGGGAATGCGCCATTCCTTATTCTTCAAATCAATTTCATCCCACTTTGCCTGAATTAATTCGCTCGTTCGTAAAAAGGTGAGGGTCATTAATTGCATGGCTAATTTTGTCAATTCATCGCCGCCAAACTCTGAGTCATATGCATCAATATTGCGAAGCAATTTAGGCAAATCTTTAGTATCAATTCTCTTTCGATGAACCACAGGCTTGCTTTTTACTACATCAGAAATTCTTACATCTGCAGCTGGGTTGCGCTCACAAATGCCATGAGCTACAGCGAAGCGAAAAATCTGCCCACAAGTTGAAAAGGATCTTTTAGCAATTTCTAGCGGATTATTCTCGCCGGACTCAATCTTCTTAACCATCGCCACTAACATTGGTGCAGTAATTGAGGTGATGGGCTTAGATCCAATCTCCTTAAAAACATTCGCCCTTAGCCTGCTTAATACTCGCTTTACATGACTGGGCTCTTTTCCTACCGCCCAAGTTTCATGCCACTTCAATGCAACCGCTTCAAAGCTATTTCCAATTGCAACCTTGTCTTTTCGCTTCTTTTCGCGCCTAGCATCTGACGGGTCAACCCCACCTCCCAATGCATCACGCAATTCAGCACATTTAATTCGAGCATTGGCTAGCGATACTTGCGGGTATCGCCCCAATGAGAGTGTCTTTTGAATACCGCCAAATCGATAGCGAAAACGCCAAAGTTTTGATCCGTTTGGATAGCAATACAAATTAAGTCCATACCCATCCGAATATTTCTTGAGTTTTTCTTCAGGCTTGTAGCCTTTGATCTCGGCGGCACTCAGCTTCATGGCATAGCCTTCTGATAAGAAATTGTGGGTACATTTAGCTTGGGCTAATTTTTTACCCACATTTTTACCCACTTTAGTTGAATGCTACCCTCATTTACCAGCGTTGCCAATGAATAACAAAAAACCCCTGAGAGGCTTATTTCATCAGGGGTTATGTGGTCAACGCTGGGCGTTGTATGCGGTATATTTGGTGCCTCGGGGCGGACTCGAACCGCCACGCCTTGCGGCACCGGATTTTGAGTCCGGCACGTCTACCAATTCCATCACCGAGGCAGGTGTTTGCAGTGGAAATTCTGCTTAATTTGATGCTTTGTTACTGCTTAGAGGTGAGAGTGTAACAAAAAATGACTCACTGCCTTCTACCTTTGGTATGGAACCCCTTAAAATGAGGTCTTCACGCCAAATTACTCAAAAGGACTTACCCGTATGGCCGGCCATTCGAAATGGGCCAATATTCAGCACCGCAAAGGTCGTCAAGACGAAAAACGCGGGAAGATTTGGACCAAACTTATTAAAGAAATCACCGTTGCAGCCAAATTAGGTGGTGGCGACATTGCCACTAACCCACGTTTGCGCCTGGCCATCGATAAAGCCAAAGACGCCAATATGCCTAACGACAACGTTCAGAGGGCGATACAACGTGGAACTGGATCTCTAGAAGGCGTGAACTATGAAGAGATTCGTTACGAGGGCTATGGCATGAATGGTGCCGCCATCATTGTGGATTGCTTAACCGATAACCGCACCCGCACCGTCGCTGAAGTACGTCATGCATTCGCCAAGAATGGTGGAAATATGGGGGCAGAAGGTTCAGTGGCATTCATGTTCAAGCATTGTGGTCAGATGTTATTTGCGCCTGGCACCAATGAGGATCAACTGATGGAAGTAGCTTTAGATGCTGGCGCAGAGGATGTCATCACGCATGATGATGGCTCACTAGAAGTGCTTACCCCAGTGCCAGACTTTCCCAAAGTCCAAGACGCCTTGGAAAAAGCGGGGTTGAAAGCGGAACTAGCGACAGTTACTATGCGCCCAGAAAATGAGACCGCACTTGAAGGCGATCAGGCTGAAAGCATGCAGAAGTTATTAGATGCTTTGGAAAACTTAGATGACGTTCAAGAAGTATTTACCAACGCATCTCTGTAAGTACTATCGATCTCATCAAAACTATTTATCAACATACCTTTAGCTTCTTATGAAAATTCTTTTAGTCGGATCCGGTGGTCGCGAACATGCACTTGCCTGGAAGTTGGCTCAGTCCCCTCAAGTTCAAACTGTCTACGTTGCTCCCGGCAATGGCGGCACAGCTACAGCCAAGCAAACCGCAGCTGGCATTCAGAATATGCCGATCTCGGATTTACAAGAATTAGCGGACTTTGCGAAACGCGAAAAGATTCACCTCACTGTAGTTGGACCAGAAGCGCCTTTGGCAGCCGGTATTGTTGATATCTTCCGCGCCAATGGTTTACGTATTTTTGGGCCAACTCAACTGGCCGCCCAACTGGAGTCTTCAAAAGATTTCTCTAAAGCATTTATGAAGCGTCACGGCATCCCCACTGCGGATTACCAAACTTTCTCAAGCGCTTTGGAAGCCCATGCTTATATTGATGCAAAAGGTGCGCCAATTGTGATCAAGGCTGATGGACTTGCTGCCGGAAAAGGTGTGGTGGTAGCAATGAGCCTCGAGGAAGCACATGCAGCAGTAGATATGATGCTGGCTGACAACAAACTGGGTAATGCTGGCGCACGCGTAGTCATTGAAGAGTTTCTCACTGGCGAAGAAGCTAGCTTTATCGTTCTCGTCGACGGCAAAAATGTATTGGCCTTAGCAACCAGCCAAGATCACAAGCGCTTGCTCGACGCTGATCAAGGACCCAATACTGGCGGTATGGGCGCTTACTCACCTGCTCCAGTAGTAACGCCAGAAATCCACGCCCGCGCATTGCGCGAAGTCATTCTGCCCACCGTCAAAGGTATGGAGGCTGATGGTATTCCTTACACAGGGTTTCTCTATGCCGGCTTGATGATTTCTCCAGATGGCAAGATCAAGACCCTTGAATTTAATTGCCGCATGGGCGATCCAGAAACGCAACCAATCATGGCACGTTTGCGCAGCGATCTAGTCAAGGCACTTGATCATGCTGTAGATGGCACCTTAAATGAAGTTGAGTTGGAATGGGATCGTCGCACTGCTTTAGGCGTCGTGCTTGCTGCACACAACTACCCAGACACTCCTCGCAACGGCGATGTCATTACCGGCATTCCTGCCGATACTGAAGATCAATTAACGTTTCATGCGGGCACCAAGTTGCAAGATGGTAAGTTGGTGACTTCTGGTGGACGCGTGATGTGTGTTGTTGGCTTGGCAGATACCGTTCGTGGCGCACAGCAAAAAGCCTATGAAACTATCTCCAAGATTCAATTTGATGGCATGCAATATCGCAAAGACATTGGCTATCGTGCAGTGAAGTAAATCCAATTCATACAAAGAACATTAAGAACCCCTGCCCTTGCCATCTACAGAACATACTCATATCAATATTGACACCTTAAAAGATTATTTTTTAGGCTTGCAAGAGCGCATCACTTCTGCGATGAGCGCTTTGGATGGAAAAGCATTTGCAGTTGATGCCTGGGAAAAGCCTGAAGATAGTAAGCTCAAGGGCTATGGTCGCACCTGCATTTTGGACGGCGGAAATATTCTAGAAAAAGGTGGTGTCGGCTTCTCGCACGTACGGGGTGATCAAATGCCCCCTTCTGCTTCTCACCATCGTCCAGAAGTGGCTGGGCGTAGCTTTGAAGCGATGGGCGTATCCCTAGTCTTTCACCCCAACAATCCCAAAGTACCCACTACCCACATGAATGTGCGCTGCTTTATCGCGCAAGCTCCGGATAAAGAACCGGTATGGTGGTTTGGAGGTGGCTTTGACCTCACCCCGTATTACGGCGTAGATGAAGATTGCAGGCACTTTCATCAAACCGCTAAAGAGGCTTTAGATCCATTTGGGCAAGATCTCTATCCCCGCTTTAAAAAATGGTGTGATGAATATTTTTATCTGAAACACCGAGAAGAGCCTCGCGGTATTGGTGGCGTCTTTTTTGATGACTTTAATAGCCTAGGCTTTGAACAAAGCTTTGCAATGACTCGCGCGGTTGGCGATGCCTTTATCAATGCTTATTTACCGATTGTGGAGCGCCGCTACCAAGAAAGCTTTACCCCCCAAGAAAAAGCTTTCCAAGAATACCGTCGCGGTCGTTATGTCGAATACAACCTGATATTTGATCGGGGCACTATTTTTGGACTGCATTCTGGTGGGCGCACTGAATCGATTTTGATGTCGATGCCACCCGTAGTGCAGTGGTGGTACAACTGGCAACCGACACCCGGAACGCCAGAAGCCAAACTCTACGATCACTACCTCAAGCCACGCGACTGGTTGGCCTAAGTTGACCTCTTTGAATTTAGATACTCCAAAAAAAATTGGCATTCTAGGTGGGACTTTTGATCCTCCGCATCTAGGACACCTCAAGCTAGCCACTCACTTTGCAAAGACCTTACATCTTGATGCGCTACTACTCGTCCCGAGTGGCGAGCCATGGCAAAAAGGCACGGGCATCACTCCCGCAGAAACCCGCTTTCAGTTAACCGAGGCTGCCGGCATTGATCTCGCCAGAGCATTTCTGTATTTAAAAATACCCACTCAAATTGGCATTGACCGCATTGAAATCGAGCGCGCTGGACCTAGCTATGCCATCGATACGGCAAAAGCACTAAAAGAACGCTTTGGCGCTCAGGCAAACCTGATTTGGCTCATGGGGGCAGACTCCCTCATCAAACTCCCCACATGGAACTCCTGGAAGCAATTGCTCGAATATGTAAATTTCGCAGTTGCAAGCAGACCTCAGCATGATATCTCGGTCGAAATGAGTGCTGAGATTGCACAATTGCTCGCTAAACATCAATGTATTGATGCAAATACCCTTGAAAAAAGCCTACATGGCCTCATTTACCTAGATAACAGTCTTTCAGTAGACCTTTCCTCAACCGAACTCCGAAATCAGCTTAAAAGCCCCTCACGGAGCTCTGTCGCAACCGAGCAGATCCCTTCTCACGCACTAGAGATCATTGCAAATTTAGGTCTGTACAGCTAATCAAGCTAAGATCACCCTTAATTACGAAATATCAAAGAAAAAATAGCAAAGAAACTATGGACTTAACAAAATTACAACGCGTGGTGATTGATGCCTTAGAAGACGTCAAGGCACAGGACATTCGCGTTTATGACACCACCAAGCTCAGCGAATTATTTGATCGCGTCATTATTGCGACCGGATCTAGCAATCGCCAAACTCGCTCACTCGCAATGTCCGTCAAAGAAGCAGTAAACGCCAAAGGCGGGGAAGTGATTTCTGTTGAAGGTTTAGAAACTGGTGAATGGGTTTTAGTGGATTGCGGCGATATTGTGGTGCATATTCTTCAGCCCGCTCTGCGCGCCTACTACCAGCTAGAAGGCATGTGGGGAGCAAAACCCGTGCGCGTTAAATTAGCTGCCGATAAAGGCCTGGCCAAAGCAAGCGAGCCTGAGGACGACGAAGAGTAGTCTTTTAGCAATGCGTTTAACCATCGTTTCCGTTGGCCACAAAATGCCAGACTGGGTTGCTACCGCGACCCAGGATTACGTTAAGCGCATGCCGGCAGATTGCAGCATTGATATCAAAGAGATCAAACCCGATCTCACACCAGCCAAAGAAGCCATCAAAATCGCTGCCGCTATCCCCAAGGGCTCACGAGTAATCGCTCTCGATGAACGCGGCAAAGATCAAACAACACAGAATCTAGCTACTCAACTAGCGAACTGGCGCCAAGAAGGATTTGATATCACCTTCCTCATTGGCGGGGCTGATGGACTTGACGCCAGCCTCAAAGAGAATGCCCAAGCTATGTGGCGTTTATCGAGCCTGACATTACCCCACGCCATGGCAAGAGTTTTGTTGGTGGAGCAGCTCTATCGGGCCTGGACTATTTTGCAAGGCCACCCGTATCATCGTGAGTAGCCGATCAATATCGTGAGCGGCGCCTTTCTCGCCATTGATTGAACTCCTATGTACCCGTATATTTATCTCGCCTCACAAAGCCCCCGTCGCCAAGAGCTACTTCGTCAAATTGGCGTGAAATTTGAGATGTTAGTGGCTCAAGCAGGCGAAGATACCGAAAGCATTGAAGAGCCCCTCCCCAATGAAAATGCACGCGATTATGTGCAGCGGGTTACTTTCGCTAAGAGCGCCATCGCATTACAGCGCTGGCAACAAAGTGGTAAGCCATGGGCGCCTATTCTGTGCGCGGACACAACCGTCAGCCTGCCCGGCAGCGCTAGCGGTGAAATTCTCGGGAAACCCAGCGATGCCGACGATGCAGCGCGCATCCTGGAAATGCTCAGCAGTAAAACGCATGAAGTATTAACAGCGGTAGTGCTCACGGTTGACCAAAATACCAACCCGCTTTGCTTGGTGCAGGTTTCTGAAGTGCAGTTTGCGCATCTTTCTAAAGCGCAAATCGAAAGCTATATCGCCAGTGACGAACCCTTTGGGAAAGCTGGGGCCTATGGCATACAGGGGCTTGGTGGCGCTTTTATACCCTCGATCAAAGGGAGCTATAGCGGTATCATGGGGCTACCCATTTACGAAGTTAATCAACTCCTCGAGTTTGCCAAAGTTGCCCGCATATGAATGAAGAAATTCTGATCAACATCACCCCACAAGAAACGCGGGTGGCCTTAATTCAGCAAGGCGCAGTTCAAGAACTTCAAATCGAGCGAACCCGTCAACGCGGCATTGTTGGCAACATCTACTTAGCAAAAGTAGTGCGAGTGCTACCCGGCATGCAATCCGCCTTCATTGAGATTGGCTTAGAGCGGACGGCATTTATGCACGTTGCGGACATTACCCAAAACAATCCTCAAGCTCAGATCGAAAAACTACTCTTTGAAGGACAAAATGTTTTAGTACAGGTACTAAAGGATCCGCTTGGAACAAAGGGTGCCCGCCTAACAACCCAGCTGAGCATTGCGGGGCGCAATTTGGTGTATTTGCCGCCAGCAGGAACCGATGCGGCAACTGAAAAATACATTGGCGTCTCCCAAAGAATCGATCAGCCTGAAGAGCGAGAGGCCATTAAGGCCCGTCTCGCAGGCTTGATGGCTGCCGACGAAAAAGGTGGAATTATCGTTCGCACCAGCGCGCAAGATGCTACCGATACCGAACTGCAACACGATATGCATTATCTGCGCACTACTTGGGAAAAAATTCGTGAGGCAGTCAATCATCAGTCTGCGCCTAGCTTGCTCTATCAAGATCTCAGCCTAGCTGAGCGAGTATTGCGAGATGTAGCGGGCGAAGAGACCACTCAAATACGCGTGGACTCTGCAGAGAACTTTGAAAAGCTCAAAGGCTTTGCCAATTTATATATGCCTAATCTGCTGGAAAAGCTAACACTTCATCGCGGAGAGCGCGCTTTATTTGATTTGTTTGATGTTGATGCAGAGATTAATAAAGCCCTTGGCCGAAGGGTGGACCTCAAATCCGGCGGCTATCTGATGATTGATCAAACAGAGTCTATGACTACGATTGACGTCAATACAGGCAGTTATGTAGGCGCGCGCAACTTAGACGACACAGTATTTAAGACCAATCTTGAGGCAGCGCAATCGATTGCTCGGCAATTACGTCTACGCAATCTTGGCGGCATCATCATCATCGATTTCATTGATATGTTGAGTAAAGACCATCAAGAATCCGTATTACATGAGTTAAAGCGTAATTTAGAGCGTGATCATGCGCGCACCTCAGTGAGTGACTTTTCTTCTCTAGGCTTAGTAGAGATGACTCGAAAACGCACGCGTGAATCCCTGGCCCACATCACCTGCGAACCTTGTCCTACCTGTCAAGGCAAAGGAGAAGTTAAAACCGCTCAAACGATTTGTTATGAAATTTTGCGAGAAATTGTGCGTGAGCATCGCCAGTTCAACCCTCGGGAATTCCGCATCGTAGCGGCGCCGGATGTCATTGACCTCTTTCTGGAAGAAGAAAATCAATTCTTGGCCCAGCTTGGGGACTTTATTAGCAAGCCCATCAAACTCCAAGCGGAAGGCAGCTTCCGCCAGGAGCAATACGATATCGTCTTAAGTTAAGGTCTTGTTACTACGCTAACTAATGCCAAACTCTTTCAGGCATTAGAAAACTGAATACGGTGCAGGTTGGCGTACAAGCCATCATGCGCAATCAACTCTTCGTGAGATCCGTTTTCAATCACCTTGCCATGCTCGAGTACCACAATGCGGTCGGCATGCTCAATGGTAGATAAGCGATGTGCAATTACCAAGGTGGTTCTGCCTGCCATCAGCCGCTCTAATGCATCCTGCACTTGACGCTCTGATTCAGAATCGAGCGCTGAAGTAGCTTCATCCAAAATCAAAATAGGCGCATCTTTATAAATGGCTCGTGCAATTGCCAAGCGTTGACGCTGTCCACCAGATAAGCGATTGCCATTATCACCAATAGCGGTATCAATACCTTCCGGCAATTCTTTTACTAAGGCCGTGAGATTTGCCGCCTCAAGCGCCTCCATCACCCGTCCACGATCAATCCCTTCCGGACCGACTGCACCATAAGCAACGTTTGCAGCAATACTGTCATTAAACAAAATGACGTCTTGACTAACGAAAGCGATTTGCTTGCGCACATCAGAAAGAACGATATCTTCTAGCGCAATTCCATCGAGGAAGATTTGGCCTGTCGTTGGCTTAAAGAACCGCGGCAATAAATTCACTAGAGTCGATTTTCCACCGCCTGACGGCCCCACAAATGCCACCACTTCCCCGGGATTGATATTTAAATTCACACCCTGCAGAGCATCTTTACGCCCTGCTTCTTGCTGGTAGGAAAAGCCGACATCTTCAAAACGGATGCCGCCCTTAGCCTTATCTAGAGATTGCATGTTCGCCTTGCGGGACTCATCTTCTTCGAGCGGTTGATCCATCAAGGAGAAAATCATTTCCGCAGCTGTAAGACCGCGCTGTAAGGGCTGATTGATATCTGCCAAATGCTTAATCGGCGAAATCACCAGCATCATGGCGGTAATAAAGGATGCAAATCCACCCACTGTTGTCCCCTCTGAAGCAGACTGCATCAGTGCGATCACCAGAACAATGGATAAGGCCATGGAAGCGATGAGCTGAGTAATCGGCTGATTCAAGCCGCCCGCTACCGCCGATTTCAAGGCAAATTGGCGTAGGCGCTCAGCCTTCTCCATAAAGCGACGCATCTCATATTCTTGAGCGCCATGCACTTTGACAATCTTGTAACCCGCCGCAGATTCCTCAACGATATAGGCTAGCTCACTTGTCATAGTTTGCTGTTCCCGATTGAGGGAGCGCAAACGTTTATTAATCCGACTAATGATCAACGCAATCACGGGAAATATCATCAGCACAACCAAAGTTAACTGCCAATTCAAATAAATGAGGTAGCCAATTAATCCAATCACAGTCAGCGAATCGCGCACCAAACTAATTAACATCCCACCCATGATAGAAAGGGCGTTATTCACTTCGAAAACCACTGCATTAATGAGATTTGATGCGGAATTCTTTTGAAAGAAATTCGTTGTTGAGTGAAGTAAGGACTGAAACATTTGCATGCGCATCTTCAAAAGGATGGCATTGATGACGCGATTTAGGAGATAGCTAGATAGAAATTGAGCCATTCCACGGACAAAAGCGAGACCCACTAAAAAAACCGGCACCTGCCAAAGCTTGCTGTTGAGCTGACCAGTAAAGCCGCGGTCAAGCAAAGGCTTCATTAGAGCGGGAATGGAGGTTTCAGCGCCGGCCACTAGGGCCATGGCCAATAAAGAGCCAATAATCAAGCCAATATGGGGCTTGAGATACTGAATTAAGCGATTTAAGGCGGTACGGTCTTGAGCATTCATATAATGAATTATGCCCACCTTATCCGTCATACTCATCACCCGCAATGAAGAGGCCAATTTGGCTGATTGTTTGGCCTCCCTGGAGGGGATTGCCCAGCAAATTGTGGTGGTGGACACTAACAGCACAGATCGCACCTTAGAAATCGCCAAAAATCATGGTGCCACCGTCTCCCAGCCAGCTGATTGGCCTGGCTTTGGCCCCCAAAAGAATCGCGCCCTTGATCTTGCCACTGGTGATTGGGTTTTATCTTTAGATGCCGATGAGAGACTCACCCCAGCCTTGAGAAGTGAGATTTTGACGGCTATTCACCATTCCGCTCATGTGGACTGCTTTGCTATCCCAAGACTCTCTTGGTACTGTGGGCGCTTTATTCGCCATTCTGGCTGGAGTCCTGATTATGTGGATCGCTTATTCAAAAGAGGGGGTGCTCGCTTTTCTGATGACCTCGTTCATGAGCGCCTTATTCCAAATGGCCAAGTAGCTAAACTCGAAAATCCAATGCTGCACTACAGTTTTATGAATTACTCCCAAGTGCTGCAAAAACTAGATCGCTACTCAAGCGCCTCCGCTGAGCAAGCCTTCGCAAAAGGTAAAACGAGCAGCCCCTTAAAAGCAGTCCTTCATGGCATGTGGGCCTTCATTCGCACTTACCTCATACGGGCAGGATTTTTGGATGGCGCACAGGGGTTTGCCTTGGCAGTCTCCAATGGTCAAGGCACTTACTATCGTTATCTCAAATTGTGGCAACTGCACCAGCAAGCCAAGAATCACGAACATTCCACCAAATGATCTCTATTCTTCTGGCGACGTACAACTGGCCACAAGCCCTCAAACTCTGTCTTGAGTCTCTTAGCACTCAAACAGATACAAACTTCGAAATCATCATTGCCGATGATGGCTCTGGGACTGAAACAAAAGATCTAATTGAAGAGATACGAGCAGGATCTTCAATCGCCATCACACATCTTTGGCAAGAAGATCAAGGCTTTCGAAAAACCCGCATTCTCAATCAAGCCATTAGTGCTGCACGCGGAACATACCTAGTATTTCTGGATGGAGATTGCATTGTTCAGCCTGATTTTATTGCTCAGCACCGCTTGCTATCCCAGGCAGGCCATCTCGTTACTGGTAGCAGAGTATTGTTGAGCGAAAATCTCACCGAGCAATTACTCCTCTGGCCTCATTGGAATTTTAAACGCTTTACTCAACATCTATTGAGTTATCGCCTTTCAGGTGGCATCAACAAATACTGGCCCCTCAAAATCAAATTAGGCAATGGCTCATGGCGCGACTATAAAAAGTTTGTATGGCGCCGTATTAAAGGTTGCAATATGGCCTGCTGGAAATCTGATGCAGTAGCTATTGGTGGCTTTGATGAGAGCATGACTGGTTGGGGGCATGAAGATGCGGACTTTGTATTTAGACTACAAAACGCTGGTGTAATTCGTAGGTCTGGATCATGGTCGACTGAAGTCTTACACCTTCATCATCGCATTCATGACCAATCGAATGCCGCAGAGAATGCACGTCGCGTGCGCGAAAAAATTCTTGCAAAAGCTCTCTAAGAAATTCCAGAGTAATTTATGACTTCTTCTCTAGCGCTCAAGCCAAATAAAGTCTTATTTATTGCTACCCGTCAAATTGGCGATGTCCTGGTAACTACTCCACTGATTACCAAAGCCCGTGAACTCTGGCCAGATGCGGAATTTCATTTTCTAGGTTATCGGGGTAAGCTCGACATGCTCAAAGGCAACCCTGATATCACTCAAACCATTGAAACCTCGGATCGACCAGGCTTTCGCGAATACCTCCGCCTATTTCGTCGATTGTTTCAGCGCTATGACTTAGCGATAGTGACTCAACCCAGTGATCGCGCCTATCTTTATAGCTTGATTGCGGCGCGCAAAAGAGTTGGTGTCCTGGGCGGGCATCCACAAGGCCTCACTGAGCTGGATAAGGCGAAGAAGAGCAAGAGTGATAAACAGAATACCTGGAAAAAGGCCATTTGCCTGCACACAGTGGATATCGATTATTTCGCGCAACACGTCATTACTGAAAAGCTGCGCTTGCTCGAGGCTTTTTATCAAGATGCCCGAGACTTGTTTAGTAAGCCCATCTCAGTAAGTGCGCCCGTGGGGGAAGCGGTCACCCCCAGCATCGCTTGTCAGCTTCAATCCCCTTATGTTGTGGTTCATCCAGGGCCGCTTACCGCATACAAGCGCTGGCCCCTAGCCTATTGGCAAACTTTACTTACCTGGATTACGCAACAAGGATGTCAGATTGTTTTAAGTGCATCGCCCGCAAAACAAGATTTGCAATTAAACAATGACATTCTCTCTTTATTGGATGAGGAAACCCGCAAGCATGTAGTCAATACCGCGGGTTTACTGACTATTCCTCAGGCAGGAGCATTAATTCGAGGAGCGATTGCCTATGTAGGGGTTGACACCTCAATCACGCATCTCGCGGCAGCTTGTAATACACCAACAGTCGCTTTATTTGGTCCAACACCCCCTACTAATTTTGGACCATGGCCCAATGGCTTTGTTGGTAATCAGCCTTATCAACTCCGTGCGCGTAGTCAGACCGTTGGAAATGTCACCATTCTTCAAGGCCCAGGGGAGTGTGTGCCCTGCCGTAAAGCAGGTTGCGAAGATCGCGCTAGCAGCAATAGTGAGTGCTTAGATCATTTAGAGCCGAGTCAAGTCATCGAGGCACTTCAAAAGACTATTGCAGCGTAGAGCCTTGGAAAAACTGTTAGTGGTATTGAACTTGAACAGTATTGGATTGCTTGGCGGCTAGAATTTGATTCAAGCCATGAAGACAAGCATCGTCAGGATAAATACGTAACTCTTCAGGGAACTGCATAAGACAAGCTCCAGCGCTAGTAGTCACAGCGGCAGTCAACATCAACCCTTTCATACCCTCATTCCCGCCCGGCATGGTTGCGGCTGCAGGACCTAGCTTTGGATCACGAATACGATTGCTCATTAAATAAGGATTAATTTGACTCCGTAGAGACTTCAGGTCAATTGCCGAATCAATATTGAGATGCACATTACGAGCAAAACGCATCCGAGCACCAGTAATATCCATCACCGCTTCTGAAACAATCCGCATGCCGCCTGAGAATTTATCAGGCGTGACATTCACCTTGGCAACTAATAGCTCATCCTCTTTTAACCAAGAACGATTTGGCTCATACACCTCGCTGTAGAGAGTAACCTCAATTGCCGCAGAACCATCATCAATCGTAGCGATCATCATGCGCCCACGCTGACCAGTCAGCATGCGGGCAGAGGTAATAATGCCGGCAATTAACTGATCCTTACCCTCAGTCACCTTGGCAAGCGGCTGACGAATAAAATGCGCAGTCTCTTCGCGATAGGCGTCAAACATGTGGCCTGTCAGACAAAGACCTAATGCATTCTTTTCCTCCTGGAGACGCTTCTTCTCAGACCATACGGGCTCACGCACTAGTTCAGGCAAATGTCGATCCGCCTCGCCCGCAGCCTCAAATAAACTGACTTGATTAATTGAGGCTTCCGCCTGTTCCGCAGCTTCAATCGCGCGCGCAAGTGATGCTAATAAGGTTGAACGGATATCGTACAAATTGCCGCCAGCGGGCACAGCATCTTTATACAAACTATCAAATGCACCTGCGCGCATTAGAGCTTCAATCGCACGACGATTGACTTGCCTACGATCAACCCGCGCGCAGAAGTCAAATAAATCCTTGAATGGCCCGCCCGCTTCACGAGCTTTCACAATCGCCTCAATAGCAGCCTCACCAGTGCCCCTTACTGCACCAAGGCCATAGCGTACGTGGCTAATCGGGGAATCGGGGGCTGCATCAGGTGCGCGCAGTGGCGTAAAGACGTACACGCCAGTATTGATATCTGGCGAGAACACGCGAATCTGATTCACCAAGCAATCGTCGTACAGAATCTTCACCTTATCGGTGTCATCCATCGCGAGCGATAAGTTGGCTGCCATAAATTCAGCGGGGTAGTACGCCTTCAACCAAGCAGTTTGGTACGCCAAGAGTGCATATGCGGCAGCATGGGATTTATTGAATCCATAGCCTGCAAAGCGCTCCATCAAGTCATAAATCTCGTTGGCCTTCCCTTCGGAAATACCACCCGCTTTTGCGCCATCACTAAAAATCTTGCGATGCTGGGCCATCTCTTCCGGCTTTTTCTTACCCATCGCGCGACGCAACATATCAGCGCCACCCAATGAGTAGCCGCCAATCATCTGCGCCATCTGCATCACCTGCTCTTGATACACCATGATGCCGTAGGTTTCTTGTAAAACAGGCTCGATACGAGGATCGGGATACTCTACTTTTTGACGACCATGCTTACGCTCAATAAAGTCTGGAATCAAATCCATTGGACCTGGTCGATATAGCGCCACGAGCGCAATGATGTCCTCGAATCGGTCAGGCTTAGCCTCACGAAGCATGCCTTGCATGCCGCGACTTTCTAGCTGGAAGACTGCAACCGTATTGGCATTCTTGAGAACCTCAAATGCTTTTTGATCATCTAGTGAAATCTCACCGATATTCCAATCTTTACGATCCGCGTGCAAAGTTTTAATCCACTTCTCAGCGGCGGCCAGAATCGTTAATGTCGTTAAACCCAAGAAGTCGAACTTCACCAAGCCAATGGCTTCCACGTCATCTTTATCAAACTGGCTGATAACGGAGCTACTCTCTTGATCTTTAGAGTCTTTTGCTTCTTGTGTATAAAGCGGGCAAAAATCAGTCAAACGCCCAGGGGCAATCAGAACGCCACCCGCATGCATACCAACGTTACGCGTCATTCCCTCTAGCTGCTGCGCTAAAGATAGCAACTGACGCACTTCGTCTTCATTCTTTTCGCGTTCGCCTAATTGCTTTTCTTCCTTCTTCGCCATCTCAATGGTCATGTATTGACCTGGCTTATTCGGAATGAGTTTTGCGATGCCGTCGACGAAGTTATATCCTTGTTCGAGTACGCGACCCACATCACGAATCGCCGCTCTCGCAGCCATCGTTCCAAACGTAGCAATCTGACTTACCGCATCCTTGCCATACTTATCCTTCACGTACTGAATCACGCGATCGCGCCCGTGCTGGCAAAAGTCGATATCGAAGTCGGGCATGGAGACCCGCTCAGGATTTAAGAAGCGCTCAAACAGTAAGTTGTAGCGCAAAGGGTCTAGATCGGTAATCCCAAGAGAGTAAGCAACCAAAGAACCTGCGCCAGATCCACGGCCAGGGCCCACTGGAACCCCATTGTTTTTCGCCCAGTTAATAAAGTCGGCAACAATCAGGAAGTAACCCGGGAAACCCATTTGAGAAATTGTCTTCACCTCAAAGACCAGGCGATCGTGATAGCGCTGCTCTTCTTTTGCGCGCTCATCCGGATCCGGGAAATTGCGCTCCATATGACGCTTCAATCCAATCTCGGATTGCTGCAGCAAATAATCATCCAGCGTGATGCCAGGCGGCGTTGGGAAGTCCGGCAAACGCGGCTGCCCCAAGGTAAGTGAGAGATTGCAACGTTTAGCAATTTCTACAGAGTTTGCCAATGCCACAGGCAAATCGGCAAAACGCTTTTCCATCTCCTCTTGAGATAGGAAATACTGTTCATCATTAAATTTCTTTTGGCGCCGCGGATTGCCCAACAATTCACCTTCAGCAATACAGACGCGCGCTTCATGTGCCGTGAAATCACTCTTTTGCATGAATTGCACTGGATGTGTCGCCACAATCGGCAAATCTAAATCACTAGCAAGATGACAGGCTAGCTGGAGCTGCTTTTCATCCTGGGGGTGCCCACCACGCTGTACCTCAATAAAGAATGCGCCCGGAAATAACTTCTCCCAGCGTTTTGCAGCTTCCTTAGCCTGCTCCTCTTGTCCAGCCAAGAGAGCAACACCAACATCACCCCAGCGTCCACCAGAAAGCGCGATCAGACCATAGGCCAGCGTTCTTTTTGCAGCCCGATCTTCCGCCTTAGAAGCGGGCTCAGAAAACCACTGAGGATCCACTTCAGCGCGACCACGCGACTGATTATCTAAAGAAGCCTTACTTAGTAGCTGACAGAGGTTAAGGTAGCCAGAATGGTTCTGCACTAATAGCAACAAGCGAAACGGCTGGTCTGGGTCTTGGGGATTACTAATCCAAACATCAGCACCAGCAATCGGTTTAACGCCACTAGACCGTGCGGCCGTATAAAAGCGCACCAAACCGAATAAATTACTTAAATCCGTGAGGGCCAAAGCCCCCATGCCGTCTTTTTCAGCGGCAGCCACCGCATCGTCAATGCGAACGACGCCATCCGTAATTGAAAACTCGGAATGGACGCGTAGATGAACAAAACGGGGTGAAGCCATGAGATCATTTTAGCTGTGCCGACCCTAAAAAACCCCTCATCCCCAGCTGACGGCTATCGCGGGCGATTTGCCCCCTCGCCCACTGGCCCACTCCATGCTGGATCCCTTGTTGCCGCCCTCGGAAGCTGGCTAGATGCCCGTACAAATCAAGGGAAATGGCTACTCAGAATTGAGGATGTGGATACCCCACGGTGTATTTCAGGCGCAGATCAGGAAATCATGCGCCAATTGCTTGCCTGCGGCCTCTCATGGGACGAAGAAGCCACTTGGCAGTCTAAGCACCAAGATCGCTACCAAAAGGCTCTAGAGCGCTTAAATGCGCTCCATTGCCTATATTCCTGCACCTGCTCGCGGCAAATGATCGCCAACACCTTAGAAGCCCAAGGGATCATCGCCCTGCGCAACCAGGAAGTGATCTATCCGAGGACCTGTCGTCCCCAGCAGCCCCAGGCATTTGAGGGGCTTACCCAAACCCTTCCAGATGCCGCCTGGAGGCTAGCCCTTCCGGCTGATCTTGTCATTGAGTTTGAGGATCGAGTTCTGGGAACACAAAGCCAAAATCTCAATCTTGAAGTGGGGGATTTTGTTTTGCGACGTAAAGATGGTCTATTTACTTATCAACTAGCTGTCGTTGTGGATGACGCCACACAAGGTATCACCCACGTCGTGCGCGGCCAAGACCTACTGAGCAATACCGCGCGTCAAATATTTCTGCAAAACCTACTGGGATATCAAAGGCCTCAATACCTTCATCTACCGCTGGTTCTTGATGAGCATGGAGAAAAGTTAAGCAAGCAAACTTTAGCCACAGCAATCCACACTCAAGATGAAAAACATGCCTTGAATGAATTACGTAAAGCAGCACTGCATTTAGGCTTGAGAAATCTTCCGGACGGCCAAGAGATCACTATTGCTGAGTGGCTTTTAGCTGCCACTCAAGCTTGGAATGACAACTTACTTTTTCTTAAAGCCACCAAGTAAAGCGCCAACTGCTGGTCTAGCAGGAGTAATGCCCACTTTTTTCTCTTCCGGTTTTGTAGAGTCTGCAGACGGCGCAGACGCAGCACTCGGCTCATAAGGCTTGTAGAAAAACGGATCCGACATTTTGGCCGGTGACTCTGATCTAGATGAGGTCCTGCCGTATGAAGAACCGCTAGATGAAGAGCTACCCTGAGGTAATGGCTGAACATCCAACTTGCGCTTCATCAACTTTTCAATATCGTCGAGTAACCGTTTCTCACTGGCGTCTACCAACGCAATTGCATCACCTTTAGAGCCAGCGCGTCCAGTACGACCAATGCGGTGAATAAAGTCTTCGGCATTAAATGGCAGCTCGTGATTAATCACGCAAGGCATGGAAGGAATATCTAATCCACGCGCAGCAACATCAGTAGCAACCAATGCTTCAATCGCGCCTGACTTAAACGCATCCAAAGTTAAGGTGCGCTCGCCCTGACTTTTATCACCATGAATCGCGCCCGCTTTAATGCCATCACGCTCCAAAGAACGAGCCAATCTTGCGCAACCTAAGCGGCTGTTGGTGAAGATGATGCACTGACGAGATAAACCTTGACGCGTACGCGCTTCAAGCACCTTCACAATCGCACGCTGCTTATCGGCACTTGAAACCATGTGCACTACTTGCTTGACGGTATCTGCAGCGGCATTTTGACGAGCCACTTCAACAGTCACTGGAGTACGTAAATAGCTCTGCGCCAACTTCTTAATCTCAGGAGAAAACGTCGCTGAGAACAATAAAGTTTGACGTTGCGCTGGAATCAAATCAATGATGCGCTGCAGATCAGGCAAGAAGCCCATGTCCAACATGCGATCCGCTTCATCTAAAACCAAAATTTCTACTTGTGACAAGTTGGCAACTTTTGAGCCGATGTGATCAAGCAAACGACCAGGAGTGGCAATCAAAATCTCGACACCATTGCGCAGAATAGAGACCTGCTCCTTCATATCCACGCCACCATAAACCACAGCAGCACGGAGGTCCGTATGCTTAGAGTAGCTTGCAGCATTCTCAGCAACTTGCACAGCTAACTCACGAGTCGGTGTCAGCACCAAGGCACGAATGGGATGGCGTGCGGGCGAAGCACTGCTGCTAGCGTGACGCAAAATCTTTTGAATAATTGGCAATACAAACGCAGCTGTCTTGCCGGTACCCGTTTGCGCCGCACCCATCAAATCGCTTCCCGCCAAAACGTGCGGAATCGATTGCGCTTGAATCGGAGTTGGGGTGTTGTAGCCCTGCTCAGACACCGCTTTTTGAATTTTCGGATCTAAGCCAAAGTCAGCAAAAGTAATTGTTGCTGAGGTGGCGCTGCTGTCAGCAGCGCCGGTAGGAGAATTTATTTCAGGAACAGTATTTGTCAAGGTAACTTACAGGATGGCCGCAATGCCGGCTTTAGCAGTTTCAGCATCCTCGGTCGATTTAACGCCGGAAACGCCGACTGCGCCGATGGTAAACCCATTTACCTCGATATTGACTCCACCCTCCAACATGCCCGAAATGTGTGGGGCAGATAAAAAGGAGATGCGTCCGTTATTAATAATCTCTTCGTAAACACGGCTCTCGCGCTTACCCATTGCCGCGGTACGCGCTTTTTCTTGAGCAATGTAAGTAGAGACAGGAGCACAACCATCGCGACGAATCAAGCCAAGAACATGGCCGCCATCATCACAAACGGCAATCGTCACTGCCCAATTATTTGCGGCGGCATGTTTATCGGCTGCGTCCAAAATCTTTTGAACGTCAGCTTGGGTCAAATATGGTTTAGTTGCCAACATGATTAATCTCTCTGTCTCTAATGCTATTGATATATATGGTGAATTATAGGTTGTGTCTACTGCCAGGGCTTACTTTAAGAACTCCTGGGCAGCAACCACACCGCTAGCCTTGGGTTTATAGCCCATAGCGCCCAAACTCATCTCCACCCCACTTAAAGCTGCCATCAGGCTTAATTCATTGCAATCGCCTAGATGGCCAATACGGAAAATCTTGCCTTTTAGCTTGCCTAGGCCAGTTCCCAAGGAAAGATTGAACTTTTCCAAGGCATGTTTACGCAATACATCCGCATCCATGCCTTCAGGGACAACAATTGCTGTCAGCACTGGAGAATAGGCATTTGGATCCAAACATTGATTCTCTAGACCCCAAGCGGCCACTGCGCGACGGCACGCCTCAGCCAAACGCTGGTGACGAGCAAAAATCGTATCCAAACCTTCGGTTTGCATCATATCAATCGCCTCATGCAAGCCGTACATCAAATTGGTGCTCGGCGTTGTTGGCCAGTAGCCCGTCTTATTGGACTCCAGAATTTCATCCCAAGCCAAATAAGCCTTTGGAATTTTGCTGCGCTTGCTAGCTTCAATCGCCTTAGGAGACAAGGCATTAAAGCCAATACCCGGCGGCAACATTAAGCCTTTTTGTGATCCAGAAACTGTTACATCAGCACCCCAAGCATCATGACAATAATCGGCTGAGCCCAAGCCTGACACGCTGTCCACCAGCAATAGAGCTGGATGCTTAGCAGCATCAATCGCCTTACGAACCGCGGCAATATTAGAGGTCATGCCGGTAGAAGTTTCGTTATGCACTACACAAACCGCTTTGATTTCATGTTGCGTATCTTTGCGCAAACGCTCTTCAATAACCGCAGCATCAATACCCCAACGCCAGGTATCTTGACCAGGCTTACCAATCACCTCAACATCAATAGCAATCTTCTTGGCCAATGCGCGCCAGAGGTTGGCAAAGTGGCCAGTCTCGTAAAACAATACCTTGTCACCAGGATTGAGGACGTTTACTAAAGCGCCCTCCCAAGAGCCCGTTCCAGAAGCGGAATAAATAATGACGGGCTGTTCTGTTTTGAAGATCTTTTTGATGCCATCTAAAACCTTTAGACCAAATTCACCGAATTCAGGGCCGCGATGGTCAATCGTTTGATAGCTGATCGCACGCAAGATGCGGGATGGCACGGGGCTTGGGCCAGGAATATGAAGGAAATGACGCCCAGAAAGGTGATTATCAAGTTTTAGCATGCTTAGTCTCGCTTGGTTTTTGTAGTTAATCTTGCAATTCAGTGTAAGCCACTTTTTGGGTATTTACAATTTTGTATGCAAAGTAATTTATATAACTCTGAAAAATAAGCATTTCGAAGGCTATTTTTTGGTTTCTGATCGGTTATAGTCAATATGTATACAAAATAAGGCATTGGAAATATGGTCGTCACAGAGCAGCCCAGCAACCAAAATTTGCACGAAACCACCTTTCAAAGACTGAGATCACTCTTGGTGGAGGGTGCGATTACTCCTGGGAGCAAGCTCAACGAACGAGAATTAGCCGAACAACTCAATGTGTCTCGCACACCCATTAGAGAAGCTATTCGTCGTTTAGCCGCGGATGGCTTAGTAGAGCTCATTGCCAACCGCGGCGCTATTGCAGTCCAACTGAGTCGGGATGACATCATTCACACTTTTGATGTCATCGCCAACCTAGAGGGTTACTCGGGTGAACTGGCCGCACAAAATATTAGCGAGCAAGCCTTAGTGGAATTAGAGGCCCTCCAATATGAAATGATGGCTTCATACGCGCGCCGAGATCTTTCCAACTATTACAGATTGAATTTAAAAATTCATGGCGCAATCAATCAAGCAGCAAACAATCCCGTATTGAGCCAACTGTTTACTCAAGTAAATGCCCGGATTGAGGCTTTGCGCTTTCGCTCCAATCAAGATGGCGTGAAATGGGAGAAGGCAGTAGGCGAGCACCAAGAAATGTTAGATGCATTAAAAGCTCGCGATAGCGCACGGATGCGCAAAGTCATGATGCAGCATGTCATGAACAAACGTGATGTGGTTATTCAATTAATCGACTCAGAGAAATCTACAGCATGAACAAGCCCCTTGATTTGCCACTTCCAGAATTCGTAGCCAATAAGGCAGAGTTAGCCAAACGACTACGCCAAGAAACTTCTGGCGAGGTAATGACCGATATTGCTAGTCGCGGACGTTACGCAACTGATGCCTCAATTTATCAAGCGATGCCTGTTGCTGTCTTCGTACCAAAAACTGCCGAAGATATTGCGAATGCGATTCAGATCGCAGGCGAGCTAGGTGTGCCGGTATTGCCCCGTGGTGGTGGTACGAGTCAGTGCGGCCAAACTACAGGCACAGCATTGGTGATCGATAACACCAAATACTTTCGTAAGCTGCTGCATGCAGACCCTGAAAGGGCCACTGCTATCGTTGAACCCGGCATCGTGCTTGATCACCTCAATGCCGCACTCAAGCCACATGGCCTCTGGTACCCAGTCGACGTCTCCACTGCGGGGCAAGCCACCATTGGTGGCATGGCTGGCAATAACTCTTGCGGCAGTCGCTCTATTGCTTACGGCAATATGGTGCATAACGTTTTAGGTATCGATGCCTGGCTATCGAATGGTCAAGTAGCTCAGTTTGGTAATTACGCCAACAGCTCGGGTCCCGCAAAACAATTGGGTGATTTTGTAAAAAACCTGGCAAATACACTGCAACCGGAAATCGAAGCAAATTTTCCAAAAGTTTTGCGTCGTGTTGCGGGATATAACTTAGATGTGTTCCATCCGCAAAGCGAGCGCCCTTACACGCAAGATGGCAGCGTCAATTTGGCGCACCTCTTAGTAGGTAGCGAAGGCACGCTAGCCTACTTCAAGTCACTGGAACTCAAACTGGCGCCATTGCCGCAACACAAAGTGCTTGGAGTGGTCAACTTTGCAAGCTTCTTTAAAGCAATGGATAGCGCGCAACATATCGTCAAGCTTGGGCCTACCGCAGTAGAGCTCGTAGATCGCACCATGATTGATCTAGCTCGTCACAATCCGAGCTTTAAGAAAACCATCGAGACAGCACTGATTGATCCGACAGGTCAAACGCCTGAAGCGATTTTGCTGGTGGAGTTTTCTGGCGAGGCTCATGCTCCGCTATTGGAAAAACTCAAGTCCTTGCAAAGCTTAATGGGGGATCTTGGTCTTCCAGGGTCAGTTGTCGCCATGCCCGATGCGAGCTTGCAAAAGAATTTGTGGGAAGTACGCAAAGCTGGTCTCAACATCATGATGAGCTTGAAGGGTGATGGCAAACCAGTCAGCTTTATTGAAGACTGCGCCGTCCCACTGGAAAGCCTAGCTGAATACACGCAAGCGCTAACAGATGTGTTTTCTAAATATGGTTCACGCGGCACTTGGTATGCGCATGCTTCGGTTGGCACTTTGCATGTGCGCCCTATCCTGGATATGCGTCGTGATGGCGCGCAGAAGATGCGCTCAGTCGCTGAAGAAGCGTCGGCCTTGGTACGCAAATATAAGGGCGCATACAGCGGAGAGCACGGCGACGGTCTCTGTCGTGGCGAATGGATTTCTTGGCAATTTGGCCCCAAGATTACCGAGGCCCTTTCCGAGATCAAGCAAGCCTTTGACCCCAAGGGATTATTCAACCCTGGGAAGATTATTGACCCTCCCAAAATGGATGATGCGAGTAACTTCCGCTTCCCACCGAGCTATAAGGTCATTCCACTTCAACCGGCCTTAGATTGGTCCGCCTGGAATGTGCAGAACAATCCTGTCACAGAAGAAACTAGCGCCCCAGGCACTGGCGGAGACCCCGCAATGGGCTTAGCCAAAGCAGTGGAGATGTGTAATAACAATGGGCACTGTCGTAAATTTGATGCCGAAGTCATGTGCCCCAGTTATCGCGTCACTCGTGATGAAAAACATTTGACGCGGGGTCGAGCCAATACCTTGCGCCTTGCACTATCAAATCAATTGGATATTAAAGACGAGAGCTCCCCGCTAGGTAGCGATGCGATTAAAGAAGTGATGGAGCTCTGCGTTAGCTGTAAGGCCTGTCGTCGTGAGTGCCCTACTGGCGTGGATATGGCTAAGATGAAGATTGAGTTTCTTGCCGCTTATAAGAAACGAGTGGGTCATTCCTTGCGCGATTTGGCAGTAGCATATTTACCGAAATACGCCTCTATCATCAGCAATACCCCAGGACTCCCGGCTTTACTCAATCTGCGTAATCGCATTGCGCCTATTGCCAAGTTACAAGAATGGTTCATGGGTATCTCCGCACAACGCAGCTTGCCGATCTGGAAATCAACAACTTTCTGGAGTAATAAGAAGGCTCTTACTCAATATCAATTTACCCCGGCAGAGCTTGCTAAAGATGATGCAACCGGACTCAAGGGCGTTGTCCTGTTGGCCGACACCTTCAATGCGCACTTTGAAGATGAAAATCTACAAGCGGCTTTAAAAGTATTGAATGCCGCTGGTTATCGCGTGCATATCCCACACAAAGCATCAGACTCAAATGCAAGACAAGAGCAGAATACTTGCTCAAAAGAGTTTTGCTGTGGTCGTACCTATCTAGCCGCAGGCATGGTTGATAAAGCGAAGGCTACTCTTGATGAATTAGTAAATCACCTCGCGCCTTATGCGGAGAAAAATATTCCGATCATTGGCCTTGAGCCTTCATGCTTGTTTACGCTCAAAGATGAAGCATTGGTCATGGGTTTTGGTGAACGCGCTGTCACAGTCAGCAAACACGCTCAACTTCTAGAAGAATTTTTAGCTGCCGAAGCAAAGTCTGGAAAACTCCAGCTTCAACTCCAGCCCGCTACGCACCCCATTCTTTTCCATGGTCACTGCCATCAGAAATCATTTGCTGCAGTCACCCCTGCAATGGAACTACTTAAATTGATTCCGAATGCGGAGCCCAAACTGATTGAGTCTTCCTGTTGTGGCATGGCAGGTAGCTTTGGATATGAAGCAGAGCATATCGATGTATCCAAGCAAATGGCGGAAGCCAGCCTCTTACCAGCGATCCGAAAATCTCCTGATAGCTGGGTAGTGGCGGATGGAACGAGTTGTCGCCACCAGATTGCCGATGGCGCACAGAGAGACGCAGTGCATATCGCCAAGATCTTGGCGGCGCACCTCTAAGCATTGGAAACGAATGGCTTAGCGCATTACGCCATAAGAAAGCATTAACAAAGTTCCAGTCAATAAGGCTGGAACGAGGCGGCGTGTTGGTCCAGAAACCATCACGCCGATACTCAATATACAAATCAGCACCCGAATCCATACGGGGACGGTAGACAAAAGACCTACCGGCATCAAAATCATTCTGACAGTCAAAGCCGCTACCATCGCATAGGTGACCGCGGCGAGCCAGCGAAAGATTTCGCTATCTTGATGAATTCTTTTGGATAGGAGCACGCCGATCGCACGGCAAAAATAAGTGCCAATCGTCGCGCCTAATAGGGCGATCCATAAACCCCAGCCTTGGTGAGCGCCATTCATCAACCGATCACCCCTGCTCTTTTGCGCAATAGCTTACGGTCAACCAAGTAAGCAATGGTGCCAGCTACTAAGCCCGTAGTCAGCAAACTCGTGTCACGATCCAACAAGAAAAAAAATGGGCCCATCACAAAACCTAAACCAATCGCGATCCGATTAATCCAAGGCTTCACCTCAGTAAAGGTTAACAAGAAAAACAGGGGGTTAATAAAGATTAAACCTAGAGTGATTGCCATGGGCACCATCCCGGCCAACAAATACCCCAAGATTGTTCCCGGCACAGAAATCAACCAGCACAACAAGCCAAGACCAACGAAATAACTTAAACGATGCTTTGATTCAATCGTGTGAAACTCGCGCATAGAGATTGCCCATGCGGTCATTGCTAGTAGATGAACAGAGGCATAGAGTCCACGATTGCGGTCTTTGTCATGGAATTGTGGGAAAAGTGTCACCGTCATAGTGATAAAGCGAGTAGAGGTTAAGGTAACCGCTAGCGCAATTGCTAACACCGATGAACCAGTGATGGCCATCTCCAGCAAGACCACTTGACCTGGTAAGGCAAACATCAATAGGCTAGTTGCCCCAGTAAACCAAGCGTCCATGCCGTTGGTTTTACCCATCGCGCCAAAGCCCACCATGCCAGCAAAAAGAACCATTGCTGGTGCACCTGCGGCATCACGAATGCCCGCCCAAAAGGCATCACGTCGATTTTGAAAGCGCTGCGCCGCCGAACCCTCCAGCGCAATTTCGCTAGGATCTATATAGGATTGGTCGACAGCTGACATAGATTGATTGTAAGAGTTAGTGAAAACTTTGCCAATAGATCTCAAGCTTTCAGTGCCCAGGAAATGTGTTCGGCCACTAAGGGGTCTGCCTCTGCTTGCGCCTCCATTAAAGCCTGGCGGATATGTAATTTATCTTCATTAGTAACTTCAGGAGCGATCAATGCATTCCCTAGTGCTACTGCGAGATTTCTACGCCAGCGGGAGTAACCAATACGGCGAATAGCGCTACCCTCATGGCGTTTTTCAAACTCGGCTTCAGTCCATGACCAGAGCTGCAACAAACTAGCTCTACCTAAACCGTGACGCTCCGCAAAATCAGGCAGCGCGGTTCTTTGGGCAAACTTATTCCAGGGACAAATTAACTGACAGTCGTCACATCCATAAACGCGATTACCCATTGCTCTACGAAACTCCACTGGAATGGAGTCTGGATTTTCAATCGTTAAATAAGAGATGCATCGACGCGCATCCAACTGATATGGAGCGATGATGGCTTGGGTAGGACAAACCTCAATGCAGGATTGGCAGGTGCCACAATGGGATTCTTGCTCCTCATCAATAGGTAGTGGCACATCTATCAAGATTTCACCTAGAAAAAAGGTGGAACCAGATTCGCGGTTCAGTAGCAAGGTATGCTTTCCTCGCCAACCTAAACCAGCCTTGCGCGCCAGCTCCACCTCCATCAATGGTGCGGAATCTGTAAAAACACGATAGCCAAAATTTCCAATTCGACTTTCAATTAACTTGGCAAACTCTTGCAAACGATTGCGCATCACCTTGTGATAGTCGCGGCCGCGCGCATACATAGATACTGCCGCTTGACTAGGATCAGCCAATCTTTGCCATTCACCGTCAAAATCAATTGCGGGAGATAAATAATTCATGGTCAGGCAAATCACTCTGACCGCGCCCGGAACAAGTGCGCCTGGATCTGAGCGCAAGTCGGCATGTCGCGCCATATACTCCATTTGGCCGTGGCGACCTTCGGCTAACCATTCATTGAGCCGCTCGGTTGCTGACCCGAGATGCGTATCTGTGATGCGCAAGCCATCAAAACCCAAGATTCGCGACTGTTCATCCAACCATTCACGTAGATTGGGCTGGTCTATAGCATTGGGTGAATGGGAAGCTGACATAAGGAATACCGAATGTATCTCAATAATTGAATAAACTAGGCAAATGGCTCAAGACTTATTTACTCAACATTGTAGGCAGGAAGCAGAAACGGCAGCTTTGGCCCGAAAATTGGCTATGAGTATTGACTATCTGCTGCAGGAGAACCCTGGAGCCCATCTCAATATCTCATTGGTGGGTGATCTTGGAGCTGGCAAAACCACCTTTGCACGACACCTTATTCAAGGCATGGGATACCAAGGCCGAGTAAAGAGCCCCACCTACACCTTATGCGAGCCTTACCCATTAGAAACTAGTGCAGGGAATTCAACCGCACATCACTTTGACCTCTATCGCATGCGCGACCCACTAGAGTGGCAGGAGGCGGGATTTTCGGAACACTTTGATGCACCTGGATTCTGCCTGGTGGAATGGCCGGAAAAGGCGGAAGGCACTCTCCCTCCATTTGACCTAGAGATTCATCTGACTGCAGGCGAAGATGAAAACACTAGAGAAATAAAGCTTCATGCACTCTCATCATTGGGACTTGCCACTCTTGAGAGGCTGCCCTCTTCATATTGATGAGCAAACACCCAAGCAGCTTCTCCAGAAGAAAATATCTTAAGACATCGGCAAAGCTGATGGGCTTTGTCTTGCTATTGAGTGAAATAGATATTGCATGGGGCGCAAAAATATTGGGTGTGCGCATATGGCCTGCCGAAGACTACACACGTATCACCTTAGAGTCAGACAAGGCGCTGCCGATTACTCAGCAATTACTCACGAATCCCGATCGCCTGGTAGTAGATGTCCAAGGCATGGAGCTCAACTCTACTCTGAAGGACTTGGTTGCTAAAGTAAAACCGAATGATCCTTACGTGTCACAAATTCGGGTAGGGCAATTTCAACCAGGGATGGTACGCCTAGTCTTTGATCTTAAGGAACCGGTAAAGCCACAGCTTTTCACGCTCGATCCTATCGCGGAATATCAATACCGCATGGTGCTGGATTTATATCCGTCCATTCCGCCAGATCCGTTGATGGAGCTCGTTAAGAGCAGCGCCCGCAAAGAAAGCGCCTTAGAAAAATCAAATGAAGAGATTGATCTGATTGCGCAATTTGCCACCAAGAAAGAATCCCTAAAAGCGCCGGCAGCTCCAGTCGCACAAGCGATACCAAGTGTTAAAGAAGCCCCCGCCCCTGCAAAACCCAAACGCCTGATCACAATAGCGATTGATGCTGGACATGGCGGCGAGGATCCTGGTGCCATTGGATCTTTAGGGTCTAAAGAAAAGCATGTAGTGTTATCTATCGCCAAACGCCTACGCGACAAAATTGATAATGATGCTTATATGCGTCCGTTCCTCACGCGTGATGGCGATTATTTTGTACCCCTCCACACACGAGTACAAAAAGCACGTCGTGTAGAGGCGGACTTATTCGTATCTATTCATGCGGATGCCTTCATCGAACCCCGAGCAAAAGGAGCTTCCGTATTTGCACTGTCACAGATGGGCGCCAGTAGCACGATGGCTCGCTGGATGGCAAATAAGGAAAATGCATCCGACTTGATTGGGGGTATCAACATCAAGACCCAAGATAAGCAAGTTGCCAATCTACTATTAGATATGTCTACGACCGCCCAAATCAAAGACTCCCTCCAGGCGGGTAACTCCATCTTGAAGCAAATTAGTGGCTTTGCCGCCTTGCATAAGGGCAAAGTCGAGCAAGCCAGCTTTGCCGTTCTCAAGGCCCCTGATATCCCATCCATCCTGGTGGAAACCGCCTTTATTAGCAATCCCCAAGAAGAAGCGCGCCTCAATGACGACGCCTACCAGGACCGAATAGCGGAAGCTATTTTGAGGGGAATTAAGGACTATTTCTCGAAAAATCCACCGGTCGCCAGACGAACAAACGCTTAACGCACTTGTAACTACAAGGCATAGAGGGTTGCCCACCAAAACTCAGGGAAGTCCAACTCAGTTCTTGCTATAATTTCTGTTTTACTGGGTCGGTAGCTCAGTCGGTAGAGCAGCGGACTTTTAATCCGTTGGTCGCGAGTTCGAATCTCGCCCGACCCACCAGCATTACTAAGCCTCGCGTCTGCGAGGCTTTTTTATTTCTAGCCGGGCTAACTCTGGGCTAACTTTTCTCATTAAAGACAATTAACTTCCAATAAAGGTTTCAGGCATCTAAGGTTACTAAATCTAGGAAGTAATGGTGGATGTAAGTGCATTTAAAAAACACCAGCTCACCGTTACTCGATGAAAGGTTCTCATGTGAATTCAGGTTCAGGTTCAGGCGGCAACTTACCCATGGCTTTGAGCTTGTCTCGGTGAATTCTTTGTCGCACCTCTTCTAGCCGTTCTTTTTCAATAGTGGCTAGCGATTTAAAAGGTTTCGGATTCATCTTCCCGATAAATTCAAGATCGCTCATTTAGGTGCTTTTGTCCTTCTATGACGCATTTCAAACTCAATGGCCTCTGCCATAAGTTTTTGCTCTGCCACCTTTCCATCAAGCACGACCTTACCCCTGAGCAATTGATTTGATGCCAATAGGTCAAGGGTTTGCTTGGGGGTTTATAGGCTTTTTGAGTGACTACATCGCAAAATCATAAGGCAAGCATCATGAAGGCTTCAATCGTCAGCTAACGACCCATAGCGTACGCCTAAAGATAAACTGCCAATGTTTGCTTCATTTAAAAATGTAAACCAGGATTGGATTATCGCTCCCCATGGGGCTATTTGTATCCCCCACCGCCTTACGTCTTCAGCGCATCTTCTAGACATTTAGACATAAATTCGCTGTATTTAAATGCCATCTTTGTAGGAGTGACAAACTTTCTACGGCCGTCCTCTTTATCAATTAGGAGCTTTATATAGCCAAGTGCTGATAGATTTTTTACTCTTCCATGAATCGTTGCTTGCGAGCCGAGCTTGTTTAATTGAAGAAGATCGCCGACAAGCAATACCTGGCCCTCACTAGTGCAGCGCAAAATATGCTCCACCAATTCTCTTTCGAGCTCATCCAAATTACGTCCAGGATTCATGCGATCCAATGAATCAATCAAATTTAAAAACCGTATAAATGCAGTATTCACAAGCAATATCCCGATCTAACCGTACCTTCGCCACGAAACCTTATAAACCGTTAATTAATAACATGTATAATTTATACATCTTTTAAGGGTAAACTGTCAAGAACTTAATTCATTTAAATAAGGTGAAAAATGCGATTTACGACTTATACAGACTATTCACTCCGAGTCCTGATGCATCTTGCTCAAAGCAACAAAGGCGACACTACCATTTCTGAGCTTGCTGACTTTTACAAAATTTCACGTAATCACTTGGTAAAAGTTGTGCATCACCTAGGATTACTTGGCTATATTGAAACTACTCGCGGTCGAACAGGTGGCATTAAATTAGCTATGCCAGCCAATCAAATTAAGCTTGGAGATGTGGTTGAGCAAACTGAACCGGATAGCAACCTCTTGGAATGCATAAATCCTGGCGCGAATAGCTGCGTAATTGATGCCCAGTGTCGCCTAAAAGGGATTCTCTCATCAGCAAAATCAGATTTCATTAAAGGTCTTAATAAGTACTCTTTACATGATTTTTCCAAGCCTAAATGGCAAACAGATAATTTGTTTAAATCTGTAACGATTCAAGCAGCATAGGGATTTGGTATGAATATTAATTTTGAAGCACTCGTTCAATCGCTTGGCGATGGCGTAGTTATCTCAGATGCTAACGGCATCATTACCTATTGGAATCCATCGGCAGAACGTATTTTTGGCTTTAGCGCACAAGAAGCGTTGGGTGCTAGCTTAGATCTCATCATTCCTGAGCGCCTTCGCCAGCGCCATAATGAGGGATATGACCACTCTATGCAAACGGGCACCACCCAATATGGCGACAAACTACTCACCGTACCGGCAATCCATCAGTCCGGTCGACCTCTTTCGATTGCATTTACTGTCTCCATGATTTTTGGTCCTGATGGTAAGGTTGTAGGGGTTGCCGCAATCATTCGAGATGACACATCCAGATTTAATGAGCAGCGCATGCTTCGCAAGCGTATTGCTGAACTAGAAGCCCACTCAAATTAAGCCCCTTGCTACATATGTCATTAAAGCCCCATGATCGAATCTGCCTTGCAGATCTCATTGGAAGGGATGCTGTTAATACAGTGGTTGATGAGTTCTACAACAAAATCCAGACCCACCCTACTTTAGCTGCGCCATTTTCTTCAGTGCATGATTGGCCAGCTCATAAAGAAAAAATTGGCGACTTTTGGTGGGTTGTATTGGGCGGTAAGCCTCAAACCTCCTATAAATATAACCCCGTTGGTAAACATTTTGCAGTTGGCTTTAACGCAAAATTGTTAGAAGACTGGAAGCAACTATTTAAAGAAGTTCTAGACTCCCATCTTGATCAGGAATTGACTAACAAATGGTTTTCCAGGGTCCAAATGATTGGCGAAAACCTTCTAACCCAAAATGAGCGATTAAATAATGAAAATTAAGGGGTCTAGATGGCCGATCTAACCATTGCACGTGCGATTCATATTCTGAGCATTGTTATTTGGATGGGTGGAGTAGCCTTTGTGACTATGGTGCTAATTCCCGCTATCAGAAACCCCTCGTTCAAAACCGAGCAACTATTGATTTTTAACGCCGTCGAGAATCGTTTTGCTTCGATTGCAAGGATAGTTGTGATATTAGCTGGAATGAGTGGCTTTTATATGGCCGACAAAATGAATGCATGGGGTCGATTTCTAGAGGCTCAGTATTTTTGGATGCATGCTATGGTTCTTATTTGGTTAATGTTTGTTATTGCACTTTTTGTGATCGAACCATTTTTTATAAAGAATCATGGGCGGATGGTGAAAGATGGTCACAATATTGAGGATCTCAAGAAAACCCAACTTGTTCATATAGTGATTCTAGTTTTGAGCTTAATCACCATTTTTATTTCAGCACTTGGTGCGCATGGATTTTTCCATTAATAAAGGAATACAGGCCTGCACCATGGCAGCTTCCGACCCTTAGCAGACATCTAAAGATACCTCATCAATCATGAACAACCCTGGGCTAGCCTATAAAGGTATTGCCAAAAGAATATCGATGAGAATCCACTTAAAAATATCAATCAAAGTCCCAAATCTCATGCAAATCAAGGCGCATACGGTAGTGCGACTCCAAAGCATCCAAACGCATTAAATCAGCCGATAACTGATTCTCATTGGCGGCTTTTCTTGCAGCAATTAAATCTGAAATATTTCCCTCTCCTAGCACATAAGCTTTTTCAGCTGCCTGCGCGGCATCGTTCTGACTTTTTGCAGAACTCAACAATGTTTCTGCTGCCGCTTTTCTACTCATCATCTGCGACCATAAGCGTTCAAACTCAACGCTAATGCGTTGCTCAGTTTCTATAACTCTTTGGCGACTCATTTCTGCTTCAGATGCTGCCGCAGAAGCATTAGAAAAACGAGCGCTACCGGATATTGGGAACGATAAACTAACACCATTAATTCTCTCGGCGCCACCAAACTCATTGGCGGTATATAGGCCAACGGTTGGATCCGGAAACCTGTCCAAGCCACTGCGTTTAGCTTGCAAATCAAATCGATCAGCATCTGATTTAGCTAGCTTTAATTCATGACTTCGCTCAAGAAATTGTTGACGTAGTAATTCCTTCCTAGTTTGAAGATTAGGAATTACATCCCATTTAAAGTTCTTAATTAATGCGATGCCTTGGTATCTCTGCGTGACTGATTCACCGCTTGCGCTTTCTTGTGCTTTAGCAAGCTCTAAGAAGGCCTTTAGCCTACCTTGCTCCGCTGTTGCTAATTGAGCATCCAATCTAGCTACATCCCCAACCTTGTAGCGCACTTGAGCAATCCGGCCAATTTGATCGCCTAGCTGGCTATTTTTCTCGGCAACAATTCTTGACTGAAGCGCTTTAAGATAAGTAAACCAGGTTGCTAATAGATCCTTGCTGGTTTCATGCATCGTATCGGCATACTCAATTCCGGCAAATGACTTGGTGGCATCGGAAATCTTCTCATCAACACCGCCTTTACCCCAAAAACGGATTGGACGCTCAATACCCGCCCAGTATTCTTGATAATTTGTGGCTCCCGGTATATTGGTTACTCTTCGATTTTGTCTAGAGCCCCTGACAACAAACTCTTGCGAACCCGAGGCAATGGCATCAGCCCTGTAATTTAAAGAGTCCTTTCTCGCATCCGCAGCTCCAATCTTAGGGTTGGAATACAGAGCATTTTTTACCTGTTCATCAGTTGGCAATAAATTATTAGCTAATGCTGAAGAACAAACTCCAATAAATGTAGCAAATAGAATCAATTTTTTCATTTTTTGATCCTCTTAATAGATTCAATTAAACGATCAAAGTGGATTTCTTCTTTAAGCTCACTCCAATTTTTTAATGCCCCAAAGCGCTCATAGAGCTTTGGTAAAAGTAGCAAGGTTAATAAAGTTGACGTGATCAAACCACCAATCACCACAATCGCTAAGGGACGCTGAATTTCAGAACCTGGCCCCGTAGCAAAAAGAAGTGGAATCATTCCAAGGGCGGTAATAACTGCCGTCATCAGTACGGGGCGTAAACGCCTTTCAGTACCAAAGTGAATGACATCGGACATAGAGTCGCCCTTAACCAGGCGCTCGTTAAAGTGAGTGACCATCACCACGCCATTTAGGACGGCAATACCAAGTAATGCAATAAATCCGACCGACGCTGGCACGGAAAGATATTGACCGGTGATGGTTAAAGCAACAACTCCACCAACCAGTGCAAAAGGGATATTGAGGAATATGATCCCAGCCTGTATTGCCGAGCCAAAGGTCACCATCAGTATTGCAAAGATTAACCCCAATGCAATCGGGATCACAATAGCTAGCCTTGCAGCAGCCCTTTGTTGATTTTCAAACTGCCCTCCCCAAACCACATTGATCGTTTTAGGCAAGCTCAACGCAATCACTGCCGCCTGAGCATCCTTCACAAATCCTGCTAGATCCCTGCCATCGACAGACACTTGAATGCTAGCAAAGCGACTTGATTGCTCATGGTCAATCCGAATGGGCCCATCTACTTGCTTAATTTCAGCTAGTGATGCTAGTGGCCATGATTTTCCATCAGGTGCGGATATCATTAAGTCGCCAAATGCTTCTGGGCTTGTACGTATATAGTCATTTCCACGCAGTACCAATGGTGTTCTAATGACCCCATCTAATACCACCCCAAGGTTCTCGCCTTCAATTTGATTGCGTAATCGCTGCTGCAAGTCCTCAATCGAGAATCCAGCTTGCCCCGCTACGGTACGGTTAATCTTTAGGCTTAAGTACTGCATTCCTTCAGCACGAGGTGCAATTACCTCAGCAGCACCCTTAACATTCCGAACTGAGCCAGCTATAGCTTGTGCCGCCATATTGATTTCAGCTAAATCACTGCCGAAGATTTTGATTGCTACATCACCGCGGGTTCCCGTAAGCATCTCGGAGACACGCATTTCAATAGGCTGAGTAAAGCCATAAACTAACCCAGGAAAGCTATCTAAAGCAATCCTGAGCTTATTGGCAATATCGTCTTTGCTTCCAGACCACTCACTTTTAGGTTTGAGCACTAAAAACATATCAGTCTCATTTAAGCCCATAGGATCTAGACCCAAATCATCTGAACCTGCTCTAGCAACAATGGATTTAATCTCAGGAACTTCTTTTAAAAATAACTGCTCCACCTGAGAATCAATGGTGAGTGATTCATTTAAGGATATCGATGGAAGCTTTTGCAGTTGAACCAGAATGTCTCCTTCATCTAGAGTAGGCATAAAGGTTTTTCCCACAATCATATAAAGGATTACCATCACACCTAACCCAATACCAGAGGCCCTGTAAAGCCATTTAGTATTGCCCCAAATCTGATTGCGCCACTCAACATATTTCTCTGAAATCTTGCGCATAAACTTTGTCTCTTCATCAGCTTTACGCTCTAAAACAAAGGAAGCTAAAGCGGGAATGGCAGTAAATGCAATTAATAAGGATGAGGCGAGTGCCATAACAATTGTTAGTGCTACCGGTGAAAATAGTTTGCCCTCCAAACCTTCAAGACTGAGTAACGGAAGAAAAACTACAGCAATAATCAATACACCAGCTACCACCGGCTTAACAACCTCATGAGTAGCTATAGAAATGATTTCCGTCTTGCTTAATGCTTTTGATGTATTGGGGTCAGCAAAGGCTGTTTCCACATTTTCAACCACCACCACTGCGGCATCCACCAACATACCGATGGCAATTGCCAATCCACCCAAGCTCATCAAGTTAGCCGTTAGGCCAAATGCCTTCATTAATATGAACGTAGAGAGTATTGAGAGCGGAAGTACAGCCGCAACCACCAGAGCGGCACGATACCCACCTAAAAATAGATATAAGGTGATGCAAACCAAAACGGTAGCTTCAAGTAAAGCCTTTGTTACAGTACCTGCTGCGCGAGATACTAATTCACCGCGGTTATAGAAAGTATTTACGGTCATGCCTTTTGGCAATCTTGGAGCAATCTCAACTAGTTTTTGCTCAACCGAATCAACCAGAAGGCGGGCATTAGCGCCGCGTAAACCCAAGACCAAACCTTCTACTGCCTCTCCTTTTCCATCTTTAGTTACGGCGCCATAACGAGTTGCTGATCCTAAATGCACTGTAGCCACCTCATCAAGCATGACTGACCCACCATTCGCCTTGGGGATCTGGATCTTTTTAACATCGTCAAGTTTTTTAACAGCTCCCTCAACACGAACCACTAAGGTCTCTTCGCCTTGATCAATACGCCCAGCACCATCATTACTATTGTTCGTCATTACCGCTTTACGAAGATCTACCATCGCAATTCCACGAGCAGCCAATCGGGATGGATCCGGTATCACCTCATAAGTCAAAATCTCTCCACCTAAGACATTGACTTCAGCCACTCCAGGAATGGTTCGAAGCTCAGGTCGAATGGTCCAGTCCAACACGGTGCGTTTATCTCTTAAGCTAAAGCCCTCACCCTCAAGAGTGAACATATAAATTTCACTTAAAGGAGTGGTAATTGGTGCCAGCCCACCAGTTGCGCCGGGTGGGAGGTCTTTTGTAAATGCATTTAAACGCTCTGAGATTTGCTGACGTGCCCAATAAATATCAGTGCCATCATCAAAATCAATCGTGATATCGGCAATGCCGTATTTAGATACCGATCTTACAATCCGCTTCTTGGGAATGCTAAGCATTTCAATTTCAATTGGGCGAACTACTCTCTGCTCAACCTCTTCAGGTGTCATCCCCGGAATCTTCAGAATAATTTTGACTTGGGTTGGCGAGATATCAGGAAAGGCATCAATTGGCAGCGTCATCCACGCATGAATACCAAAGAGCACTAATGCAATAGCCATTGCCAATACGAGCTTGCGAAAATGCAAACTTGCATCAATTAATTTAGTAAACATTACTCATCCTTCTGCGCAAGCGCTTTCAGAGAGGCAATGCCAGTTACCGCAACCTTAGCGCCATTCGATAACGGCGCCTGAATTGAGGCCAAGTCATCATCGCTTGAGATGACCGATACGGGTTGAAGTACTACACCAGTGCCTGAAAGAATGAATATCGCGCTTTGCCCTTTCCAGCTCGTAAGCGCTCTTGAGGGTACCTGCCATAACGTTTTATCCTGAACTTTTGGTTTCAGCCTTGCCTGAATAGTTGCAGCAACCACTTCACCCATCTGCAGAGTGCCGCGTTCCTCAACAACAGCTCTTATTCTTGCTGACTGTGAGGCGCTAACTGCCTGGGATACTCCGGTTACCTTGGCTTTAGCGTTACGGGAGGCAATCACAATCTCATCTCCAGGCTGAATTCCGAGAGCTTTAAATCCAGATGTATTGATCTCGAGATTCAAGGTGGAGATGTCAGCAATTCTAAAAAGCAAGGTTCCAGTATCAACGCGCTGACCAATCAGGTTATGAGCCTCAACCACCGTTCCCCGGATTGGCGACTTCAATGCGCCTGTAGCATAAGAGTTAAATGCCTCTTTATTCTTAGGATCATCAAAGTTAATCCCCGCGGCCTTTAGCTCCGACTGCCTTGCCATTAACATGGCATTGGCATTTTCAGCTTTTGCTTTAGTGATATTGAGACGAGATTGAGGAATAATTCCTTCTTTAAACAATTCGTTATCACGAATCAAGGCTTCTTTAGCCAAACGAGCATCAGATGTGGCTTCTAATAATTTCTGCCTTGAATCGCCCATCTGGGGACTAGTGAAATAAGCCAACGGTGATCCTACTTTTACTGGATCACCAACACCCACAACCATTTGACTGAGCTGTCCAGGATAAGGCGCGGATAGAATCGCCTGCTTTTCCGGCGGGACTGTGACTGAAGCGCTAATTAATACAGAGCCCGAATCAACAGAAATTGCTTGGGCAAAATTCACGCCCATTGCTGCCTGTTGATTTGCAGTCAGTTTTAATGACTTAGGTGCAAATTCTTGTGCCTGTAGACTCCCGCTCAAAATCAGCGAGAAAAGGGAAAGTCCAACTATATGGAAACGAAACATAAAAACCTCTAGAAACGCTGCTAACTAATTCGAAGAAACGTGAGCAAGTCACGCCTGAGAAATTTAGAGGTCTAGAGGTGGAGCTAAAGAAAGGGGTGGAGAACTTTGGGCGTACCTTTGATACGCAAATCTGTCTAAGCTATAAAAATGGAAAATGGGTCTAGCAGCATAGGTTGCATATACCAAAGCAAACAAGGCTAAAACATAGAAATTTAAGATAACAAGATCAAATTGATCGCTTTGACGTGAAGCAGGCACCCCAACCTCTGGCGACTCTTCAGTAGAGGTGGTTATAAATACCTTTCCAACCTCAGATGTATTGGCGGACTCAAATCCTGCGCTATCAACATGAAGATGGAGACCATGCTGACTTGAAGCTCCAGTATGAGCATGTAGAAACGGGGTCAATAGCTGCAAAATAATAGCCAGGAACAGTGCAACAACAAGAAGAGGCTTGGATCTCAATACATGCATACTTTGATTCTACACCCGCAATATGTCATTTTTTTGTCGTAATTACGCAAAATTTAGGCCTAATATGTTGATTGAGGTGTACGTATGCAAAGTGTTTAACAAGCGCCCCCATGAAGCCAATTGAATTTTCCGCACTTTTAGGGTGTGCGCTCTTTGAGATTTTTGACCCTTTTTAAAAGTAAGTTTTATCAACGCTAACTATCATGACCATCATTCTCTTACTTCTGAGTCCAGCCCTTTTTGCAATCATTTGGATCATTCGCTTTCAAATTTGCTCCTCACGCCTAAGATATTTAATCGACACCTACGGACTTGATCGGAAAAAGTTAAGGAAGCTCAGCTGCTATCAGACAAAAAAAACTCCGTAATGACATTGAAGGGTTGCGAGATAAAAATGATGCATTTGGACTGGAGAATCTTATTCGTCCGTATCGACCATAAAAAAGCCGTAAATTGCCAACCACATTTTTAAGTCATAAACTAAAGGTGTAGTTACAAACTAAAAAGAGGAAGCAATCAAGATGAAAATACTATTGCCAATTGATGGATCAAAATCTTCTCTAAACGCTGCAAGGTATGTTGCCAAACTTGCAAAAAACTCGAGAAGTCCTGCTGTTGTTACTCTAGTAAGTGTGCATGACGACACTTCACTTAGTCATGTAAAGCAGTTTGTTTCCAAAAGTGTTGTAGATGACTACTTGCGCGAAGTGAGCGAAAAGGAACTGAAAGCAGCTCAGAAAGTACTCAATACCACACGCGTCAAACACAACATGGCTATCAAGCGCGGCCATATTGCCGACGAAATTGTCGCTTTAGCCAACAAAGACAAGGTTGATCTAATTGTGATGGGGGCAAAAGGCCGAGGTGGACTACTTGACGTCTTAATTGGCTCTGTAGCTCAACGAGTATCTGGATCGGCAAAGCAACCAGTGTTACTTGTTAAGTAGTCATCTCAGACGGCCCTAAGATAGGGCCGTCAAATTCCAATCATTTAATAACCCTGCAATTACACAGATGCCATCACCCATGCAGGGTCTTACCAAATCCCGGGTTGCTCAACTACAGGAGCAAGATGGATTTAATGAGCTAGCAGTTGCAGATAAAAAAACTGTTTTCAAGCTCCTACTTCGAATTTTAGCTGAGCCCACATTTGCCCTTCTCTTTCTGGCTGGAGCAATTTACCTAGTTATTGGAAAAATAGATGACGCACTGATTCTGATTGGATTTATCTTTATATCGGTAGGCATCACCCTATTTCAAGAACGAAAAAGTGAAAAGGCTATTGAGGCACTTAAAGATCTATCTAGTCCTAGAGCCATTGTTATAAGGGATGGCATTACCCAGAGGATAGCTGGCGAATATGTTGTAGTTGGCGACATTCTTGTTATTGAGGAAGGCGACAGAATTCCTGCTGACGCCCAATTGCTTGAGGCTCATGATCTACTTGTCGATGAATCACTGCTAACCGGGGAGTCTGAACCATTAAAAAAAGATGGTGCAGATTACGTTCATTCGGGGTGCATGGTTATTCGAGGCGGCGGAATAGCTAAGGTTACCGCTATCGGAATGCAGACAGAGCTAGGCAAGATAGGTGGCAGCCTAAGTCAAATCAATAATCTTAATAGCCCCCTGCAGCAAGATATAGGGGTTTTGATTAAACGGTTTACGATTTTTGGAGTCGCCCTCTCCATTCTTGTTTTATTGATTTATGAGCTCGTACATCGAACCTGGCTTCAAGGGGCCCTGACTGCCATCAGCTTAACCATGGCCTTATTGCCCGAAGAATTTACAGTCATTTTGACGGTTTTTATGGCCCTAGGTGTTTGGAGAATATCCCGCCAAAAAGTGCTAACCAGATACGCGCCTGTAATTGAAACATTAGGCAGCATCACCACCTTATGTGTTGATAAAACAGGTACCCTTACCCTGAACAAAATGTCTCTCGAGGTCCTTGCAACCCCAGAGAGCATTTTATTTCTTAGCTCAGGAGATCAAAATCTAAATTCAACTCAAAAGGAACTTCTAAGTTATTGCGTACTTGCAAGTGAACTAAAACCCTTTGACCCCATGGAACAAGCATTTCATGAGAAGTGCTACCTTATTCCCGAATATGCAAATCGATATTGCAACCATGAATTGGTGCATGAGTATGGCCTGAGCCCAGAATTACCTGCCATGACGCACATTTGGAAAGCACCAGGCTCTGTTGAATACCTAGTAGCCATTAAAGGAGCTCCCGAAGCAGTCCTTAAGCGCTGCAATTTGTCACAAGCGCAGGCTCAAGCAATTGAAAAGCAAATTAAAGACCTTGCATCACAAGGATTGCGATTGCTAGGCGTTGCAAAATCCCAATACACGAAACAAAGCGTAGATTGGCCAGACAATCTAGGTTCTTTTGAGCTTACTTGGCTAGGTCTTGTGGGCCTCAAAGACCCCATCAGAGAAGAGGTGCCAGCAGCTATTCAAAAGTGTCAAAAAGCTGGCATACGCGTCATTATGATTACTGGAGATCATGCAATTACAGCGCAAGCAATTGCAAGCCAAGCGGGTATTGATAGCTTAAGCGTCCTATCTGGTAGTGATATCAATACATTAAATGACCTTGAACTTCGTGAGGCAGTAAAGAAAACCTCTGTATACGTGCGGATAAAACCCGCCGAAAAATTAAGGCTCGTAAAGGCATTACAAGAAAACAATGAAGTAGTAGCCATGACTGGCGATGGAGTAAATGATGCACCCGCCCTAAAAGCGGCCCATGTGGGTATTGCGATGGGACAACGGGGCACAGATGTCGCTAGGGAAGCCGCATCCCTAGTACTGCTAAATGATGATTTCTCCTCTATAGTCCACACCATCCAGCAAGGTAGACAAATTTATGACAACTTACATAAGGCCATTATTTATATCGTTGCTATCCATATCCCAATGGCAGGAGCTGTCTTTATTCCAATTCTCTTTGGCATACAGCCAATCCTAGACCCAATACATATTGTCTTTCTGCAAATGATTATTGATCCTGCCTGCGCAATTATTTTTGAGATGGAGTCGCCTGAAAGTGATGTCATGTTAAGACCCCCAAGAAACATTAATCAAAAACTCTTTAGCCTACAAAACATCTCCATGGCTTTGCTACAAGGCGCAGGATTAACTGCTATTGTTGTTGGGTTATATTTCTGGCTCTTAAATATGAACTACTCGCATGCTATGGCAACCACCCTGTCATTTGGCAGCCTAGTACTTGGCAACATTTCATTAATTATTGTCAGTAGATCAAAAAATGATCACCTATTCAAGATTTTGAAAAAAACCAATCCATCCCAAAAATGGATCCTTGGCATTGGGGCTATATCTTTTGGATTTTTAATTACGATTCCATTTCTCCGCGATCGTTTTCAATTTGCCGTGCCTACGCCTGAGGGCGCTTTAGTGATTCTTGCCTCTGGATTACTCGGAATCACGTGGTATGAGCTGGTTAAGTTAGGCTACAGAAGAAAAGGGGTTCAATAGTAAATGACCGCTAATGGCCGAATTGGGTCATCTAGATTGCTTCCACAATTGGTCAGCTACCGACCCATAGAAGACTTTGGTTTAGCGTTAATCATCAAGCACAATCTACCATTAAAGTTGCCTTGGACCCTTGTTGATTGCAACAGAAATCTAATTAATTTACCTGATAATAGTTTAGATGACTCACGAATAAACACTTTAGCCACAGTGAATACTTCGGTCTCTGGGCGCCCAAAACTAGAGGTGAGGAAAATTAATCTTTATCAATCCCGATGCTCTTTGTAGATTCTCTTAAAAACATCCATTTCGTGGACTATTGCCTCAACAATTTTTGGGTCAAACTGGCTTCCACTCAACTTAACAATTTCTCCACAAGCTTCTTCATGCGTCCATGGCTCTTTATAAACCCTGCGACTTACCAAAGCATCGTACACGTCAGCCGCAGCCATAATGCGAGCTGATAGCGGAATTTCTTCGCCCGCTAAGCCCCTTGGATAGCCACCACCATCCCAACGCTCATGATGCCCCCCAGCAATCTCTATTGCATGTTGTAAAAAACTAGGTACATCAGAAAATCGCTCTTTTACGGTTAATAAAATGGATTCACCGATTGATGCATGGGTCTTCATAACACCCCATTCGTCAGAATCAAGTTTTCCAGGTTTATTTAGTATGGCATCGAGAATGCCTACTTTTCCGATGTCGTGTAATGGTGCTGCGCGATAAAAATCCTGTATGCGGGAATCAGATAAAAATTCCGAGTAGTACCCTGCCGCCCGTAGTTGACGAGCGATCACCTTCACATATTTTGCTGTGCGAATAATATGATTGCCTGTTTCGTTATCCCGCTTAGATGCTAAGCTTGTCAAGCTAGCTAGCAACGCTTCTTCAGTCTCGCCAATTTTGATTGTTTGTTTTTTAAGTAAATACTTAAATGCTTCAGACAACCGAATCACCAGATAAAATAATTGACGCAAAATACCTAAAATAACAATTCCAATCAAGGTTACTGTATTGATTACACCAGGATCACCGAGGCTTTCTGTCAGCCCTGCAGCCAATGGAGGGATTCGCATCAGCCACAGAACTGCGGAGGTGGCAAAGAGCCAGGTCATTACCTCTAGATAGCCATTCTTTAATACCCTATTGGCACGTAAAGCCATAAAAAAGGCAGCAACTAACGAAATGCTCCAAGCGCCCGCAATTGCTGCAGGCGTTAAACGACCAAGACCTGATGCAACCAAGTACGTTAAAACGATTCCATAAATGATGCAGATTAATATTGATATATATGGAAACCGAACCTTCTGACCGCCAATAAGAATTAGGCTATAGCCGAATAATATTGATGATGAAGTTGAGAGCGTATGCGCTAAAGAGTAGCTAAAGAATGGGGGAAGGTACGGACGGAAGAGAATAAATCCAACACCTAAAGACAGAGCTAGTGATGCAAAAAACCAGTATTGCGCTGATCGGTCTTGTTGCTTCCTGTAGAGAAACAGAACTAGCAAACCAACCGTCAAATTGACGATGATGGAAATAAGATAGAGCGGTTCTACAGTAAGGTTCATTACGTCCCCACTTAACAAAAAAAAATATGTCAAAACGACAACTTCAGGCTACTCTTAATTACGGAGAATGTAAATTTTTATTAGCTTAAAAGCTATTATCACTACCTATGTATTGCTCTTGTTGCAATCCACCATCGAACCCAGCATCTTTGACAGATAATTTAATCCGCGTACTGTACTGCTGCACTAGAAATATAAATTAACGCTAGTGAAAATGGTTTTGATACTTCTTGGTAGTACAAGGCGTAATAGACCAGCCCTAAAACATCTAAAGCTTTGGGCTATTGCTTAAAAAGATAACTCTTGCCACCACCGTCCGCTCCACGCCAAATTAGAGAGGGATTTTTTCCAAAAAGATTTATTCTTCAGTGCTTTGCAGGTAGTGAATCACATGGCGCTCACTACGGTGAATCTTTAATTTTCTAGGCTCTTAATTTTATTTGAGAGGGGGTCGGAAGCCCGAGAACCTTGCGCCCTGCCGCTCCAATAAAACACTACCAGAGATTGAGCAACACTGAAGGCTTGGTCAAAGGTCCTCTATTGGCCTTGATTTCAACCCGTCGATGCAACAGTTAGGGCAAAACGTTCTGCCGGTGTTTGATAGTTTAGTGTTTTTCTAGGACGTTCATTGAGTTGCCTTGCTACAGCATTGAGTTTGGCTTGGGAGTAATTAGCTAAGCTCATTCCTTTAGGGAAGTATTGTCTTAATAACCCATTGGTATTTTCATTCGAGCCTCGTTGCCAAGGATGCTGAGGATCGCAAAAATACACTTGCACATCGGTAGCTAGAGTAAAGCGTTTGTGTTCAGACATTTCTTTACCCCGATCCCATGTTAAGGACTTGTAGAGCTCTTGCGGTAACTTGCGGGCATGCTTGATGAGTGCATTGACCACCGTCTCACTGTCTTTACGAGCCACCTTGACTAGCATCACATAGCGAGTCTGGCGCTCCACGAGAGTAGCGATCTGACTATTGGCATCCCCATATAAAAGATCACCTTCCCAATGGCCGGGAACAGCTCTATCTTCTGCTTCGGCTGGCCGCTCTCTGATCGAGACTGCATCCTTAATTTTTCCAAGCCCTGCATCCTTCAGCGTGTGATGCCGTGATCGGCGCATGATGCGGGTGCGTCGTAAATGCTGGGTGAGCTCTTTCTTTAAGGCTCCGCGGGCTTGGATAAAGAGGCTAAGGTAGATCGTTTCGTGTGACACCTGATAGTCCTCCTGATCTGGATAAGTCTCTTTTAGCCATCCGGCAATCTGTTGTGGTGACCAGTAGTGCTGCAGTTTATCTGCCACCAGATGCGCTAAGGCTTTATTCAAGACTAGTTTACAAGTCTGAGGACGCTGCGCTCGATCCCAGGCAGCCTGATTAGATTGGTGGGCTCGATAACTCTTTGGACCGCCATTGCGACCAATCTCACGACTAATTGTGGAAGGTGATCGACCTAACTGAGTTGCAATCGATCTCATGGATTGACCGCTTGCTAGGCCACGTGAGACTGCTTCACGCTCGGCCAAAGTTAATGCCAAGGTTGATCGAGTTCGCTCTGGGGGTCTGATACCGCCACTCTCAGCCAAAATTCGCTGAACTGCCGAGTGGTGGCGATCAAATAACTGGGCAATCTGCTGGAGAGAATCTCCCTTTTTCCAGCGCTCCCACATTAAAGCCTTCTGGGTAGCTGTGTAATAGATTCGAGGTCGTTGTTTCATGAGCAACACTCCTTGCGCTTACGCAGTTTGTAGTGTGTTGCATCGACGGGTTGAAATCAAGGCCGACAGTTGCCACTCAACCTGTCGGTTTACCCGACATTCAACTGTCGCTTCTCGTGACACTGCTGTCGAAACCAATCAACCTCCGCCTCATACCAATTGAGCCCACATGACTAGCCGCCGATATCACAGCACTTTCTAGGCAGCTTTAGGTTAATGTTTTGATTACTGTTCAGAACAATTCTTAAGTCTTTTAATCCGTTGGTCGCGAGTTCGAATCTCGCCCGACCCACCAGTTATACAAAAGCCACCTTCGGGTGGCTTTTTCTTTTGGTTACAGAAAATGTAGTGACTGTGCGGACTCAATAGGCAATCTTATATGTCGTCGTGGATCAGGATGGTCAACGCTGAAAACCGTAGGCGACTACCGGAAGACTTGGTTAGCAAGTGTCGTGTTTCGAGACACTTTGGCACATAGTTTGTCGGGCAACCAGACAAACGTAGTTTTGGGTAATAAAAAACCACTCCGAAGAGTGGTTAGATAAATCTAGTAAAACCAACGCATCGGCACCGTAACTAAAGATGGAAATAAAACCATCAATAGCAGCATGACTAACTCTGCAATTAAGAAAGGCATAACCCCTTTCATTAAATCCGACATTGAAGTTTTTGTCACGCCCGCAACAACATTCAACACTGTTCCTACGGGTGGGGTTATCAAGCCAATACTGTTATTGATAATGAATAGAACTCCGAAGTAAATCGGGTCAATTCCTGCCTGCTTCACTACTGGGACTAGCACTGGAGTCAAAATTAAAATTGTTGGGATCATATCCATTGCTGTGCCAACAATCACGACTAATGTCATGATTGCAAACATTAACAAGATTTGATTGCCCATAAATGGCTCGAGTAGACCAACAACCTTAGAGGGTAAATCAGCCACAGTAATTAACCAAGCAGAGACCATGGCAGCAGCTACTAAGAACATCACAATTGCAGTTGTTTGTGCGGCTCTAGAAAATAACTCTAGTAACTGACCAAACTTAAGCTCTCGATAAATAACAGTAGCGACAAAGATAGCGTACACTGCAGCAACTACAGAAGCTTCTGTTGGCGTAAAGACACCAAGCTTGAGTCCAAATATGATAATTAACGGAAGCATTAAAGCCCAGAAACCATCCACCAGCGATTTTGCAACTTCACTAAATGGAATTTTCGGTGGCGGTTGAATACTCTCTTTGCGAATAACCCACCACCAGGTGAGCCACAATGAGAGTCCAACAAGTAATCCTGGGAATATGCCCGCTAGAAATAGCTTGGTAATAGATAAATTAGCCGCCACACCGAAAATCACAAAACCAATACTTGGTGGAATAATTGGCCCAATCACTCCCGCGGCAGCTACTAATCCAGCGGATTGCTTTTGATCATGGCCCGCACTAACCATCATTGGCACCAAGAGTGCCGATAATGCCGCAGCATCGGCAACCGCCGAACCAGAAAGTGCCGACAGAATACAGGCGGCAACAATAGTGACATAACCAAGCCCACCTTTAATATGCCCGACCAAACCAAGAGCAACAGCAACGATGCGTTTTGATAAGCCGCCAGCATTCATTACCTCGCCAGCTAACATAAAAAATGGAACAGCCATCAAAGGAAAGCTATCAGCTCCAGCAATGACATTTTGAGCAATAATTTGTGCATCAAAAATATCTAGATGTAGCATTAAAGCAATGCCACAGCCCAATAATGCGAATGCAATTGGCATGCCTAAAGCCATCAAAGCTAAAAGGGATCCAATGAAAATAAATATCGTCATATCAGAGCCCCTTTTCTTTTATATCTGGGGATCTAACATGCTCAAGATCTTTCATAATTTCATCCAAATCGGCATCATCTTCCGATTCTTTAATCGCAATTAATTCTTTATCAGTAATTCGACCGCTCAAGGCTTTATAAAGGTGGTAGAAAAGAATTGGTAAAGCGGCCACAGAGAAGAAAATTGCAGCAGAATAGTACCAAGCCATAGATACGCCTGAAACAGGCGTTACATTATCAATATTGATGGTCAGCAGAGCGAAACTGCCATATAAGAAAACTCCAACAATACCCAACATTAGTAAGTGACTAGCGATGTAGCAAAATAATTTTCCTGAGCGAGATAATTTTGCTACGAGTGAATCAACGCCAAGATGAGAGAGATCCCTTAGACCACCAATGGCGCCAACAAAAATAAGCCAAACAAATGCCCAGCGGGACATTTCTTCAGAGAACGCAATCCCAGAATTAAAACCATAACGCAAAACGACGTTACCAAAAACTAGTACAACCATTACTGCCAAACATATTGCAGTAAATATCCTCATCAATCGAAATGAAGAGTTAATTAAAGATGAAATCATAAAGATAGAGCCAAAAATAAAAGAAGCTCCCAGTGTTTATTACTGGGAGCGCAAGTCAACAGGCCTAAATATTACTTATTTTTAGTGCGTTGTGCTTCAACCGCTTTTACCAATTCTGCCGGCAAAGGATCAACTGCATTCATATCTTGCAAATACTTGTCTGTCACAGGCTTTACCTTGTCCCTCATGCGCGCACGCTCTTGTGGAGAAACTTCAGTAAAGACAACACCCTGCTTTTTGACCAAATCGATGGCTTTAGCATCCATTCCACGCGAAACTTTACGTTGCTCAATTGTGGTCTCGTTAGCAGCATCTTGAATTAATTTTTTCTCAGCCGGTGTAAATTGATCCCAAACCTTATTACTAATTAAAACGATCAGCGGCTGATATACGTGACGCGTAGAGGAGAGATACTTTTGAACCTCATAAAATTTATTGGCCTCAAATGCAGCAATTGGGTTGTCTTGCCCATCAACTGCCTTCGTTTCCATTGCACTGTATAACTCAGTAAATGCCAACGGCACTGGATTAGCACCCAAAGCACTAAACGAATCCACAAACAGAGGTTCTTGAATCACACGAAGCTTCAAACCCTGAATATCTTCTACTTTGGCAATAGAACGCTTGCTGTTTGAGATATTTCTAAAACCGTGATCCCAATAAGTCAACCCCACTACACCCTTAGGAGTTTTCTCTAAAAACTTCTTACCTACTGGACCATCCAAAACAGTATCTGCTTCTTTAAAGTCGTTGAATAGAAAATGGATAGAAAATGCGCCATAGACTTTTGCCTGACCTACCATCAGGCTTGGTGGCATTGTTGTCATATCAACCGTTCCACCTTGTAATGAAGTGAGAACATTTAAGTCACCCCCCAAAGATCCGTCGGGATAGCCTTTTACAATGATTTTGTTACCACTCTTTTTTGCTACCAATTCAGCAAACTTCTCCACGCCAAAACCCATGTGACTAGTTTTTGGCTGCACGTAAGCAAACTTTAATGTACGCTCCTTAATCTCTGAATTTTGAGCAAACGCTTGACCCACTACCAAGCTTGAGAGGGACAGCGCTATTGCGAACGACTTTTTATAATTAAATACTTTCATTAATATCTCCATTATTTGTATTTTTTACGCAAACATATCTGGTTGTTTTGCGATCAATTGATTCCAAATGGTTTGGAAATGTAACCAACCAATATATTCACTACCAACGTGCTCACGGCTGTAGCGAGCAACTTCAGGACTTAACAAGGTTGGCTCCACACCCGTAGCCATCACCGCCATCTGTTGTTTGCAACATCTCTCTAGTGCGATAAACCAGAAGGCTGCTGCATCAATGCTATGACGACTCACGGTCAAAAGACCATGATTTTTATGAATAATGCCTTTTACCTTGGGAATAGATCCAGCAACGTTTTCTCCAGCTTGATCCTCAACAGCTACTTGGCCCGCTTGTTCGCTAAGAACAATATGGTCTTCGTAAAATGCTGCAGCATCTTGAGAAATTGGCTCTAATTTTTTTCCTAAAGCCGCAAAAGCGGTGCCATAAACTGTATGGGCATGACACATTGCAACAATATCAGGATGTTTTTCATGTACAGCAGCATGCAATACAAAGCCAGCACGATTTAGCGCATGCTTACCCTCCAACACATTTCCTTCGTGATCAGCCAAGATTAAATTTGAGATCTTAACTTGATCAAAATGAACAGCCATTGGATTAGTCCAGTAAAGATGTGGATGCTCTGGATCGCGCACTGTTAAATGCCCTGCAAAGCCATAATCAAATCCCTCCAATGCAAATGCACGACATGCAGCTACTAATCTTTCTTTTAAATGTTGGCGATGCTCAGCAAAATTCTTAAATTTAGGCGCATAAGGAAATATCAGACTTGCATCCTCTGGTTGGTAGATAGATTCTCTACTCCCCAAATCTAACTTACGTTCATTTTTATCAATTGTCTCAACCATTTTGTCTCCTCCAGTTATGGGCATATGTTTTGATGTAGATCAAATTGAACGCAATATTGAGGTCACACATGTATTTTGACAATCAAGAGTTGTGCATGTATACATGAATATTATTCATTTATAATCATAAAACATGAGAAAAATACCCAATTTTGTCCTTTTAAGGGCTTTTGAGTCAGCTGCCCGGCTGGAGAGCTTTACCCTTGCTGCCAATGAGCTTCACCTTACCCAATCGGCAATCAGCCACCAAATAAAAGAGCTCGAGGATTACTTTTCAAAACCACTGTTTGTTAGGCGAAATAGAAAGGTTGAACTCAATAGCGAAGGCAAAAGACTACTTGAAAGCCTGTCAAGAGTATTTGATGTAATTGAGGCTGCATGTAGTGAGGTTACTCTAGCGCCTAATGCACAAGTTCTGGCGGTACACTGCGCCCCCAGTTTCGCAGCAAAGTGGTTGAGCCCAAGGTTGGCAAGCTTTATTAAAACTCACCCAACCATTTCGATTCGACTTACCTCCGGCCCAGAACCAATAGATCTAATACGCAATCGCGAAATAGACATAGCAATCTCTTATCAGGCAACACTTGGCAATGCTGGTGTCATTCATACCTCACTTGGATACGAAGATATTCTTCCAATGTGCTCGCCAAAAATTTTAGATTCAAACATACCCGCAAAGAATCAAATTACCCAACTCACACTAATTGATTCCTCTATCAATCGAATGACTTGGAATAAGTGGTTTGAACATAACAAGTTGCCGCAAAATAGTCGATCTAGACTTTCATTTGATAGGGCAGCTTTATCTATCTCAGCCGCGGTAGATGGGCTCGGTGTTGTACTAGAAAGCAAACGCCTTGCTGAGCGAGAACTTGCAAGGGGCGACTTAGTTGAAATGGGATCAACGCAATTTAAAAAGATCAGAGAAGAAACTCACTTCTTATCGTATCGAAGTGGCGAAAAATCAAATAAGAAAATTAGGGTATTCGAAGAATGGCTTCACAATGAACTACTAGAAAATGCTTCTATCAATTAGCTTATAGCCTCTCAATGGTGTTTGAACTCCAGCATCTTAACCATAGTGTAAATAGATGAATTGAATGGAGTTTCTATCCCAAAATGTTTTCCAAGCTCAACAATATAGCCGTTTAGATAATCAATCTCAGTTTTCTTATATCGTTTTAAGTCTTGTGCAGTAGAAGAAATTTGCGTAGCCATTGTTTTGGCAATTAATTCATTAGCATGAGTGGCCTCAGCCAAACTAATTTGAATCCCTTTTCGAGAAGCAACTGCCAAGAACTCTTTTGTAATTCCTTCAATTAACTGAACAATTTCAGGCATCCGAACCATATCACCGTATGCAATCTGCCCAATCCCAGAAATACCGTTATAAGAACAATTGACTAAAAACTTGAGCCACATATCTCTTAATATGTTTGGCGCAACTTTACATGGCACATCTGCACTTTCAAAAAGAGTACAAATTTCTCTAAGACTTTCGAGTTCATGAGGTGAAATAGCATTGATGCTGCCTACCAATAATTCACCTCTACCGTGGTGTTTGAGAACTCTCTGACCATGCATCCCACAGGCAACATAAACGACCGCAGGATATACGGGGTTATTAGTAATGCTAGAGGCTATTTCCACATTAGCAACCCCATTTTGCAAACTTAATATCACGGCCTCTTTTGGAATGATGGATGACACCTGCTTCATCGTATTTTCTGTATCGGGCGACTTAACACAAAGCAAAACAAGATCTGCATCAGTCAAAGCAGAAAGGTCGTGACTTACATTAATTGAAACAATCTCTTGAAATTTTTGACATTGCATCTCTAGTCCATCAGCACTTATAGCATTTGCACGCTCTGGCCTAGCGATAAGCGTTGTATCTTTATTTGATCGAGCAAGCATTCCGCCGAAAAAACAACCGACAGCACCGGCACCTAGAACATAGATCTTTTTAAATTTTCTCAATTTCAATTACTTCGTATTTTTTAATGTAAAAACCCGATTTTTAGGCGGGTATTAAATTCATAGAAGACCACAGAGCAATCCTACTTTTACCCCCCTCAAGAGGCAATCATTGCTTTAAGTAACACTCAAAAGTTCGAAATCCGAGCTACAGATTTGATCTTTGCACCAAAAAGCAATCGCACAGTCAATCGCACAGTCATTTTTTGGCTCTATAACCTATTGATTTATATGGATTTTTGAAGAGCCACGACTTCTTTTAATCCGTTGGTCGCGAGTTCGAATCTCGCCCGACCCACCAGTATCAAGAAACCCTCACTAGCAATAGTGGGGGTTTTGTCTTTCTAGGCTAACAAATGTGGTGACTGTTCGGAACAATGCGGAACTTGCTGAACGTTTCAAGTGGGGATGGAAGGCGCTGGATGACTGTTTAGGAGACCGTGAGCGTCTCGAAACGCGACGGTTGTCGGGTAAACCGACATTTCATATGTGGATAGTTGGGTGACCGTGGTTTACCGTTGACATGAATAGGCACATAAAGTTCCTTATAAAAATGACGCAAGCCATTCAATCTGATTTACACACCTCTCCCTCGCCTAATGACATCGTCGATTAGAGAAGAACTTTTTAAGGGTTGGTCCCAACCCCCCCAGCGCAAGTGAAGACCAAAGATCTGAAAATGCATGTCGAGTTATATCCAATGCAATCAAGCAATCCAAAGAACTGAGTCAGAAGAATATTGAAATCTTTATTCAAGGATCATACAAAAATAACACTAATGTGCGCCTAAATAGCGATGTTGATATTTGCGTAAGACTTAATGATATTTTCACAACTGACTATAGCGAAGCCCCTTCACTATCCGATGAAGCATTGCATATCACTAGTGCATCTTATACATACAAAAGCTTTAAAAATGAATTACAAAGAACGCTTAATACTTCGTTCGGGATTTCAAATGTCACCAGAGGAAACAAAGCATTTAATATCAAAGAAAATAGCTATCGAATTACAGCTGATGTTGTTCCCTGTATACAACATCGACGTTATCTACCAAATGGTAAATTTATAGCGGGCACCACCTTATACCCAGACCAAGGTGGTTCAATAAATAATTTTCCTTCGGAGCACTATAAGAACGGGGTAGAAAAAAATAATGCTACAAATTATCGATACAAGAAAGTTGTTCGAATTCTTAAGAATCTATGCATCAGCATGAATAATGATGGTTACAAATCCGCTGAAAATATTCCCTCATACCTAAATGAATGCCTCGCCTGGAATACTCCTAACGACATCATTACAAAGAGCACGTTAGATGAAACAATTAGGGAAACTTTGATTCATCTTCACGATCACCTTGACTCGACAAATAAATGTGGTGAATGGGGTCAGGTGAGCGAACTTCTATATTTATTTAAAGGTGGGCAGGGATTCTCAAGGGCAAACGCAAAGGAATGGGTGCTTGAGGCTTGGGGATGGCTTAATTACAAATGACAAGAATTCAAATTACAGCAATAGTCTCTCTGGCAGTTACTATATGGGGTGGGTGGCTATATTTTGCCGGCTATGACATAGGGATTCAATACCTACAGCCATTCACTTTCACCGTAACAGCCACCCTCGGCATTGTGACTATTTTTAATTTATATCTATGGCACTTGCCGATCATACGTATGATATTTGGTGGAAAACCAAATTTAAACGGGTATTGGCAAATTGAAATTAAATCTAATTTTGTTGATGAAAAATCTGGCGATCCAAAAATAATAAATGCTTGTTACCGGATTCATCAAACTTATTTGAATTTAAGCGTAAGGCTGCATACGAATGAAACAACATCCAAATCTATTGCTACTCAGCTAAAAAAGAATGAGGATGGAGAGTGGATACTGATCGGAAATTACCTAGATACGCCATCAGCTAGCAATCGCAATAAAAGCCAAATTCACTACGGATCATTTAAGCTAGTCATCCCAAATAATTCAAAAATGAACTTCTTTGGCCAATACTGGACAGACAGAAAGTCATCCGGAGACATTAAATTAGTTAAAAAATTAACTGCCGTGGAGGGCGAGAGATTTATCAATGCCCTTTTACATTAAATAGGGTTCATTTATGAAACCATTTGTCGTGTTTCCCGACAAACTAGGTTTTCCCTGCTCTACTCCTGCGATTTCTCTGCTCAAACTCAATAGCTTCTTCTAATACGGCTTTTTGACGTGCAGTCTCAACAGCAACTTCTTTTTGTTGCTTAATTAAGTGCTTGCCTGTAATTACTTGCCGGTCATTATTCAGTGACTCTAATGTGGGCTTACTCTTCCCAGGGGTATTTTTCTACATCGATTTTTCAAAAAATCATGCTATAATGTAATCATGCGGCATGAATATAGGAGAATGCTATGGGCGCAGTAATAGATCATCAAGTTATTAAATCCATTGGATCCAGTGGGCAGATCTCGCTTGGGAAAGAGCATGCAGGACGTCAGGTATTAGTGGAAACGCCTGAACCTGGCGTTTGGGTGATTCGTACCGCCACAGTTATCCCCGACAATGAGCGTTGGATACATACGCCAGCTATTAAAAAGGACTTATCAGCAGCATTGGCCTGGGCACAAAAATCGCCAGCCAAAGCAACTGACCTTTCTAAACTAAAAATGGCTAAAGCTCATGGCGCGAAACGCAAAGCCTGAACCCTTAGTTGAGCTTGATCTGAATAACCCCATCTTCCAATCTACCTGGGAGAGTTTGGAGCTAACCGAACAAGAGAAAGCCTTTGCCACTTTTGAGAAAATCACGCAATTGACCTGGAACCAGATTTACCGCGACAAGGGATTGAGGTGGGAAAAGATTCATAGCATTCCTGCACCAAAAGGTATTGATGCGCTCTACTCATTTCGAGTAAGCAAATCCATCCGGGGAATTGGTTTCAGGGAAGATCATTTCCTAAGGGTTTTATTAATTGAACCAGATCATGATGCTGCTTATGGAAAAAAATAAACCCCCACACCAAAGCGTTGGTTACACCACTGTTGAGCAGATTCTCAATTCGCCCGATCCTGATATTGCTGGATCCTACTACGCCATGCAACGTGCTGGACAGGCTGCAATAGACTTGGCAATTCAAACCAATACTGCAATCGTAACTACCGTTGATGGCAAGATTGTTCGGATCCCTGCTGCAGAACTCATCAAACAGCGTCAACTTAAAGCCTAAACACCGTTGGTCGCGAGTTCGAATCTCGCCCGACCCACCAGTTATACAAAGGGATCACAGCAATGTGGTCCCTTTTCTTTTGGCTGCATGGGATGTGTTGATAACTTATGGTGGCAATAAGCGATCAAAGAAAAACCACCCGAAGGTGGTTTTAGCATTTATTGCTTGCCTGGGGCTGCATCGTCCAGTGCCTGAGATTCTTTGCAAGTATTAATTTAATTTGCGGCTTTAACCTCTAAAACCATCAATACCGTCTTTTCGGCGCACTAGCAAAAGATTGCTTCTTCTCAATATGTCGAAATGTGATGCGGCCTTTACTCAAGTCATAAGCGGATATCTCTAAAGAAACCTTATCTCCAGCCAATATACGGATATGATTTTTTTTCATTTTGCCCGCTGTATAAGCGATAAGCTTATGGCCATTGTCTAAAGTAATCCGATAACGAGAATCCGGCAGAATTTCATCAACAAGACCCTCCATTTCAAGCAATTCTTCTTTTGCCATTTAACATCCTTAATAAAAATAAAAAAGCCCAGTCATGCTGGGCTTTGGACCAGGGAAAAAATTTCCGCCTGGCATTTGCTTATGAGTTAAACAGGTTGAATATTGGATGCTAACTTGCCTTTAGGGCCAGTAGTAATATCAAAAGTCACTTTTTGACCTTCAGCTAAAGACTTAAATCCACTGCTATTAATTGCTGAAAAATGGGCAAATAAATCTTCGCCACCGAGTTCAGGGGTAATAAAGCCGAAGCCTTTAGCGTCGTTAAACCATTTCACAATTCCGTTTGCCATATCTGACTATTCCTTAAAAAAATATAAAAGGGGCTAAGCCCCGAATGGGGCGAAAGTCAAGAATGGCGGGGGAGATGCTAAGAAGAACTATCGCAGAACTGCGGTATTAATTACTAGTACAACAACACTATAAGCTTGAAAATCGCTAAGTATATTTTACTCTACTTTGGTCATTAAAAATTAATTATCAATAAATCACATTAAAAACAGTCATAGGCACAGGTTAAAGTGCTTTGAAGGCCGTTGTTCGGGATTTAGAATCTCGCTCGACCCACTAGCAATACCAAGTTTTCTAGGCCCAGCAATGCAATGCTAATATTTTCTTTTATCTAAAACAATGTAAACAATAGGTCACCATGAAGCCATTCAATAAGGTCTCTAACCTTTTAAAGATCCCCTTTATGCGAGGTGTTTATTTAACTTTTGCTACCGTATTGGCTTCACTTAGCTTGCACATTCCAGCGCAAGCACAAGAAAAGCCTGAAATTAAGTATGCCTCAGTGAATGGCGTGAAGTTAGCCTACTACCTAAAAGGCAAAGGCGATCCCATGATCCTAATCATGGGCTATGCAGCTACTATGAGCGCTTGGGACCCCGCTCTTCTTGGGGAGTTATCAAAGAATAATCAACTCATCATTTTTGATAATCGTGGCGCCGGACTCTCTACAGATACCAAAGAAAACAATACAACCATTCCTCAGATGGCAGATGATGCCGCGGGTTTAGTCAAAGCACTGGGTTTCAAAAAGGTAAACGTGTTCTCATGGTCAATGGGCGCTCGAATTGGACAACAGCTTGTGATCAGACACCCAGATTTGGTCAGCAAGCTTATTCTTTGCGCCCCAAATCCAGGTGGAAAGTATCAGATTGCTATTTCTAAAAAGGTTGGGGAGGAGCTCAATAACCCAAGTCTTTCCCCGATGGAAAATTTCGAGTTATTGTTCCCAATTACGCCAGAAGGCAAGGCAGCTGCCAAGGTTGTATATGAAAGGTTTATGGCAGCAAAAGCAGCAGGAACCATCCCCAATGATTTTGTCATCTCCAAGGAAACTAAGGAGCGCCAAGTTCGTGCTCGTATCACACTTTGGAATGCCGATAACCAAAATTATAAGGACTTAAAAAATATTAAAGTTCCCGTTCTAGTTGCAGATGGTCGTGAAGACATCATCGACAATCCTAAAAACTCAGTTGTTATTGCCAATCAAATTCCTTTTGCTTGGTTGGCTTTTTATGAAGGTGGTCATGCATTTTTATTCCAAAGTTACAAAAAACTTTCTGAAACTGTGAATATCTTCCTGCAAAAAGACTAACCAAATAGCCCTGTCTAGGTCAATCTAACATCTTCAAATCCGTTGGTCGCGAATTCGAATCTCGCCAGACCCACCAGTATCAAGAAACCCTCACTAGCAATAGTGGGGACTTTGTCTTCGTAGGCTGGTCAAATGTGGTGACTGTTCGGAACAATAGAAGATCTGTTGGACCGAGATGGGTCAGGTTGTTCTACGCTGGATGACCGTGAGCGACTTGAGAGAGTTGGAGGTGTCGTGTTTCGAGACACTTAATGCACTTTGTCGGTAAACACGACAAAATATGCTTCAAACAATAAAGAATTTTAATAATTACAGTCTTTGCAATATCGCTGAAATCGGCATTATGAGTAGCAAAGCTGGAAGCATATTAACCGCAGCAAAAACTTTGATGCTCGTTATACGCAAACCAATTGCAATCAGAATTACTCCTCCCGTAGCTGAGAAGTCTGCCAGCATCGTTGGTGTGGTTAGCGGCATCAACCATTGAGCAGAAATCAATAATCCGCACTGAATTAAGAACTGAGGGATAGCTAATAACGCTAAAGATAATCCTAATTGGGTAGCAAAAATAATGCTAGTGAAGAAATCCAAAATGGCCTTGGTGACCAATAAAGTGTAATCCCCGTTTAAACCTTCTTGTATGGCACCAAAAATACCAAGGCCACTTACAGAAAATAAAACCAATAAAGATACGAAAGCTCCTAAATGTTTCTCATCACCAAGCAACTTTGAATGCTCAATTTTAAGAGTCGTCAAAAGTTTCTTTTGAGCAAGCTTAATCGAGTGATTAAGCCGATCCTCTAATTGCAATAACTCTCCCAAGGTATAACCTATCAAAACAGCCAATACCATCGCAGGCACCTGACGAACCTTGATCAACAGAGTAATGCCTAGACAAATTGCAATTAACCCTGATACAGCAGGCAAGGAATTAGATATCCGGCTGGGAATATGGCGGTGAAAAGCAGCGCCCACACTCGCGCCAATGATGATGGCAATACTATTGGATATGGGGCCAATCATTTTCTGAATTATTCCCTATGTTTGTAGTGATAGCATGAATTATGGGGCTAAATCAAACACTAATACTTCTGCATCTTTTCCATGTGAAATGCTGATTTGCTCCTCATCGGCGATCATTAAAGCATCCCCTGCATTCAGATTTTGTCCATTAACTTCAAGCGATCCTTTAATCAAATGAACATAGGCTTTACGCTGAGGATTAATGTCTAAAGTTGCCTTTTGATCACCATCAAATAAACCAGCATAGAGCTTGGCATCCGCATTCATTTTGACCGAATCACTCTCACCATTTAATGAAGCCACCAAGCGCAACTTACCCTGCTTTTCAACCAATGGAATTGTCTTTTGCTCATAACTAGGTCGTACACCAGTGAATTTAGGTTCAATCCAAATTTGCAGAAAATGGGTTTGTTGACCCTCTGCATGATTGAACTCACTATGTACTACGCCAGTACCAGCACTCATACGTTGAACATCTCCAGGCGGAATCCCTTTGATGTTCCCCATGCTATCTTGATGTGCCAGCTCGCCCGATAAAACATAGCTAATAATTTCCATATCGCGGTGACCGTGATCACCAAAACCACGGCCTGGCTCAATGCGATCTTCATTAATCACCCGCAAATTTCCCCAGCCCATGAGTTTTGGGTCATAGTAATTAGCAAATGAGAATGAGTGAAAACTCTTTAACCAACCATGATCGGCATAGCCACGCTCATTGGATTTTCTAAGATTGATCATGAAGATTCCTTATATGCTTATTGCTGTAATAATTTCACTAGCCCCTGCAAGACTCTTTGCTTTTTGCTCCGGTGAAACAGCCAAACCTTCTGCGTAAATAAACTCCACATCAGTAATGCCGATAAAACCTAAAAAGTCTTTGACGTATTTTGTTTGCGTATCTTTGTCAGTTCCAAAATAAAATCCGCCACGAGTTGCCAAAACAATCGCCTTTTTACCGGTTAGCAAACCCACGGGACCAGCAGCTGTGTATTTAAAGGTCATACCCGCTCTAGCTAAATTATCAAAGTAGGATTTAAGCTGCGATGGGATCCCAAAGTTATACATAGGCAAAGCTAGCACTACCGTATCGGCATCACTGATTTCTTGAACGAGATCATCAGACTGGGCTGCCAGTACTTTTTGCTCTGCAGTGCGCTGCTCAGGCGGCGTAATGAACGCACTAAATTGCTCGCCATTTAAATGGGGTAATGAATCTTTTGCCAAGTCTCGCTCAATAATCTTGACGCTAGGATGGGCTGTTTTAATACGCTCAAGTAGTTGATTAGACAGCTGTCTGGATTGGCTGTTATCGCCCAAAATGCTGCTATTAATACTGAGTACTGTTTTCATATTCAATTCCTTTTTAAATAATTTACTAAAAGTTACTGGTAGTTAACTCAAACTGCTCATTAAGCCATTGCACAAAATCTTTCAACTCATTTTCTGAAATCTCATGATCCATCGGATAAATTTTGCTTACATGAGGTACGTTCAAATCATTTAACAATTCATCAGCTTGAAATAGAAAGCTAATAGGCAGCTTGCTATCAAACTTACCGTGAGCCAAATACGCTTGCAGTTGCTTTAAACCTTCTAGGTTATTAATATGCGGCTTAATTTCAGGCAGAATTCGTCCAGAGAGAACCCCAAAGCCTTTGACCGCATTAGGAAAAGTCAAAGCCACGCTAGCACTCATAATGCCTCCCTGACTAAAACCAGCCACAACTGTATTGCCACTAGTGACCTGATATAGCGCTTGCATTTCTTTAATGAAGACCAATAAACGCAATCGACTCTCTTCAGCTTCTTGTTCATTAATTTGCGGACCATCATTGGTAAACGCAACATGAAACCAAGCAAACTGATCGCCACCATTGTTTAATGCAATCGGGCCTTGAGGCATGACCACCAAAATAGCCGGATCAATCCATTTGCTGATCTCTGAAAAATTACGCTCATTTCCACCTACCCCATGAAGCAGGAGTAAGCAGCCTTTTGGCGGACTGACACTAGCTGGTCGCACACGATAGGCAAACTGGGCACCTGGTAATAGCTGGCTAATCATCTTTAGATCTCGCTTCCTTCGTGTACATCTTCTTCATTCAAATGACCTCTAGTAGATTGATTCAAACCCCATGCGAAAGAATCCATTGATAAAATACCGTACTCAATACCACCTTCAATAGTTTTTAGATTGACATCATCTAAACGAGCACCCAAAGCAACAAAGAGGGGTAAGAAATGCTCATCCGTTGGATGTGCACGCATTGCACCAGGCGCAAACTCTCGATACGCCAACAATTGGTCCAACCTTTCAGACTGAACTGCTTGTTTGACCCAATCGGCAAAGGAACTGACATACGGCAAATCTCCGCCAACACCTTGTCGAAAATCATGTAAGTTGTGCGTCATACTGCCTGAAGCAATAATCATCACACCCTTTTTTCTTAAGGGGCCTAGAGTCTTACCTAGTTCATAGGCGCTTTGCGGATCCAGACCTTTTGGCATGGAAACTTGAAATACCGGAATATCGCCATTAGGCAACAAGTGCATTAAAGGAACCCATGTGCCATGATCTAAACCACGAGTAGGATTTTCTTGAACGATTAAGCCTGCCTGCTTAAGAACATCAATTGCTTTCTTTGCCACATCTGTTGCACCCTTAACTGGGTATGAAAGCTCATACAAGGGCTTTGGAAAACCATAAAAGTCATGAATAGTCTCTGGCTGAGGATTAGTCATTACCTCAATATCAGCAGTCTGCCAGTGTGGCGACACAACTAAGATGGCTTTGACATCACTAAGATTTTGGCCGATATGATTTAACTGCTCACCCAAGATGCCAGGCTCAATGGCAAAGGTCGGCGCACCATGAGAAATGAACATAAGAGGGGCAGCAACTAAGGTTCTCATTTTTTACTCTTTATCTATATATGTAGAGCGAATGCGCCCCTACCCCATCAACGAAAGTAGAGGCGCTCCGACTCAAGACTTAATCTTGTTTAGCTTTCAAACCATCGATACTGAACTTGCCTGCGCCACTTGATGCCAATACCAACAAACCACCCATTACGGCAATGTTCTTAAAGAACAGGAGTTGTGCGATGAATGCCGCATCTGCGGGAGCTGCCCAAAATGCGTGGCCAGTAATCGAAGCGGCCAATGTGAAGACAGCCAACAGAACTGCGACGATACGAGTTTGAAAACCTACGAGCAATGCAATACCGCCTAAGACTTCAGCAATGATGGCAACGATTACGCCCAATGTGGGAGCTGACATACCCAAAGAAGTGAAGTAACCAACCGTACCTTCAAAACCAGTAATCTTCGATAATCCAGCCGGTAAAAATAGAGCAGCAATTAAAACTCGTCCAAACAGATTTAAAGCATTTTCATAAATGTGTTTCATTTAATACTCCTTGTTTAATAAATTAAGCGGAAAGACTGCTTTCCTTAGGTAGAACTTTACTGTTCCATAATTAATAGATAAACTAGCATTTATGAGATTGACTGTTCAATAAATCGGAACAATGGATAAATTCCAAGAAATCACCACCTTTACCGCTGTTGTAGATGCAGGCAGCTTTGTTAAGGCGGCTGATCGACTAGGCATGTCTAAGGCTGCAGTCTCAAGACATCTCGTAGATTTAGAGACAAGACTGGGCATTCGCTTACTTCATCGCACCACCCGCAAACTCTCCCTCACAGAAGAAGGTGAGCTCTTTTATGGTCGCTGCAAAGAAATCTTGGAAACCCTAGAGAGTGCCGAGAATGAAATCACTTCACACACAGATGATGTGAGCGGGCATATTCGCATTAATGCACCCTTTAGTTTTGGCATACGAAAGCTATCACCACTGTGGGGAATCTTTCATCAAAAGTATCCCAAGGTGACTTTAGACGTTGTGCTCTCAGATCGGTTAGTGGATGTCGTAGATGAGGGATATGACATTGCCATTCGAATCGCTGCACTAACGAATTCTACGATGGTGAGTAAAAAGCTTACTACTACTCGAATCATTTTGTGCGCCTCACCAACATACCTAAAAGAACATGGCATCCCAAAGCAACCTGCTGACTTAGTAAACCACCAGGTAATTAACTATAGCTATTGGGCAGGAAAAGAAGAATGGAGCTTTGATGGGCCTAAAGGTAAAGAGAGTGTGAACATTAAACCCTTTATGCAAACCAATAATGGGGATACCTGTCTTGTTGCGGCTCTTGCTCATCAAGGCATTGTTCTGCAACCTAGCTTTATCGTAGGTGATGCCATACGAGCAGGTGATTTAGTAGAAATCATGCCTCAATATAAATCGATTGAATTAGGTATCTATGCCCTCTTCCCCACAAGGCAACATATTGCACCTAAGGTAAGAGTATTAATTGATTATCTGGTGGAGTATTTTTCTAAAAAAGATTTAGATAATTTTTAGAGATGAAGAGCAACCCGTCACCTGTATGGCATTTTCATGCTCGGCATGATGGATTCTCATACGGCATACGGCCGATCGATAAAGGTTACAGAAATAAATTAATCGAGTTATTTAATCAGCTCTCACCAGTGAGTTGATATCTACGATTTGCTCATACTGAACTGACCTGATTTTTAGTACCACTCCCAAAGAGAGGATTTTTGATAATCTTCACCCTAAAGGAGTGCTAATCATGGCCAAAGGTCAACGTCTTAAACCCGAACAAATTGTCACCCTGTTACGCCAAATCGATGTATTAACCAGCAATGGCAAAAAACTCATCCCAAGATATTAAGAATGTGAAGGTCAACGACACCATCGTTAGCAGAAGACTGGCTATCAAGCAAATTAAGCCCATAGTCATACTGGTTCACACCCCGCTTTGGCTGGGCTCTAAATTGTCATTAGTTGCATAGCTAACTAAATAGAGTTACACTATTCTTATGTTCGAACAATGCCTCTACTTCAACACCACCAGCCTAGCGCGTCAGCTAGAGCGGGAATGGACGATTGCATTTAAACCCTTCGGACTCACTCCATCCCAGGCATTTATGCTCAGAGTGGTATTGGATAAGGCGCCGCTACTGCAAAGCGAACTTGCCAAGGAAATGAGTATCAGTCGCCCAACTGCGACTAGAACCCTAGACGGTCTTGAGCGCCTTGACCTCATTAAACGCATCGCCTCTGAAAGAGATGGTCGCGAACAAGAAATTCATCCAAGCAAAACAGCGCTCGAACTCAAAGATGCACTTAATGCAGCGAGTGGTGCAGTTACCAAACGTTTAAAAAAGATTTTAGGTGGCAACCATTTTGAAACGGTTGTAGAGCAGCTTCGAGGAATAAGCTCCGCCCTGAAGTGATCCTCACTTTTTTATTTTCTAAATAGTTGCATAGCTAACTTGTTGTAGAAATACCCATTCACCATAAACCCCAAAGGAGAATCTCATGCCAATCTTGAACGTCAAGGTCAGCGGCCAAAAATCTAGCGCTACTACTCAGGCCATTAACACTCTACTGCTTGACCTCACCCATCGAATTTTGGGAAAGAAAAAAGAGCTTACCGCCATTACTATTGAATATATCGATGCAGACTGCTGGATGGTAGGCGGATCTCTTTTAAGCGAACAGGGTAAAAACAGCTTTTACTTTGACATCAAAATTACCGATGAAACCAATACCAAAGATGAAAAAGCGCTCTATATAAAAGAAGCCTTCGAGGGATTTAATCGCATCTTAGGCAAGTTGCATGAAGAGAGCTATATCTACGTTCAGGATGTCAGGGCTGCAAGTTATGGCTACGAAGGAAAAACTCAAGAGTATCGCTACCACCATTAGAAAGGGGGCTGGAGATATCAGCCCCAAACGAGCAATATGAATTGATCGATAAAATAGATAAGTAATATCTAAATTATTCATTATGCAAATAAATAAATAGTCTCTAGAATGGGTTCTGTTGTGAAGCAACTATTTCATTTTTTACAGGAGAAACCATGTCACTCATTAACACACCAGTTCCACCATTCAAAACTCAAGCTTTCCACAATGGCAAGTTCGTTACCGTTTCTGACGAAACCCTCAAAGGCAAATGGTCAGTATTGATTTTTATGCCAGCAGCATTCACATTCAACTGCCCTACAGAAATTGAAGATGCGGCTGAAAACTATGCTGAATTCCAAAAAATGGGTGCAGAGGTATACATCATCACTACTGACACACATTTCTCACACAAAGTGTGGCATGAGACTTCACCAGCAGTTGGTAAGGCTAAGTTCCCATTGGTTGGCGATCCAACACACACACTCACACGTGGTTTTGGCGTTCACATTGAAGAAGAAGGCTTGGCATTGCGCGGCACATTCATCATCAATCCTGAAGGCATCATTAAGACTGCAGAAGTGCACTCCAATGAAATCGCTCGTGATGTTTCCGAAACATTGCGCAAGCTCAAAGCTGCACAGTACACAGCGGCTCACCCAGGTGAAGTTTGCCCAGCGAAATGGAAAGAAGGCGCAGCGACTTTGACTCCATCTTTGGATCTCGTAGGCAAGATCTAATCATTTAGTCAGTTATTTGCTTTAACCAATCAGACTCTCTTCGGAGAGTCTATTGGAGAGGATACAAACAATATTTCCTGCCCAATAGGCTCATCAAGAACAATATTTAGGAATCGACCATGTTAGACAGCAATATCAAATCCCAACTGAAGGTCTATTTTGAAAAGATAGTCAATCCCATAGTCCTCACTGCGACTGTAGATGACAGCGCCAGTTCAGCGCAGATGCTGGAACTGCTCAATGAGGTTGCCGAACAATCTGACAAGATCACCGTAAGCACTTCAGGCAATAGTGTGAATGCGCCAAGCTTTACTGTAGGCAAAGCTGGAGAGATCCCTCGAATCGCATTCTCAGGCCTACCAATGGGTCATGAAATGACCTCTTTTATCTTGGCGATTCTGCAATCGAGCGGTTACCCACCTAAGGTAGAGCAAGAAGTCATTGATAGCATCAAAGGTCTCACTGGAAAACTCCACTTTCAGACATTCATTTCTTTGTCATGCCACAACTGTCCCGATGTAGTTCAAGCATTGAATTTAATGGCCGCCCTCAATCCCAACATCGAACACGAAATGATCGATGGCGCCCTCTTTCAGGATTTAGTGGATCAACGCCAGATCATGGCAGTGCCAACAGTTATTCTGAATGATGAAGTATTTGGCCAAGGACGCATGAGCGTTGAGGAAATTGTTGCAAAACTAGATACCGGCGCCTCAACACGCGACGCGGAAAAGATTAGCGCCAAGGCTCCATTCGATTCTTTAATTATTGGTGGGGGCCCTGCTGGCGCTTCTGCGGCAATCTATTCAGCTAGAAAAGGCATCAGAACCGGCATTGTTGCCCAGCGCTTTGGTGGACAGGTGGCAGATACAGTTGGTATTGAGAACTTTATCTCAGTAAAAGAAACTGAAGGCCCTAAATTGGTGATGGCGCTCGAGCAACATGTGAAAGCCTATGAAGTCGATGTCATGAATCTTCAAACTGCTAAAAGCCTAAATAAGGCAGGCGATGAGATCGAGATCACTCTTGAAAATGGCGCAGTACTCAAAAGCAAAACGGTGATTCTTAGCACTGGTGCACGCTGGCGTGAAATGAATGTGCCAGGAGAGCAAGAGTATCGCGGCAAAGGTGTTGCCTACTGCCCTCACTGCGACGGCCCTTTATACAAAGGCAAGCGTGTAGCTGTCATTGGCGGTGGCAACTCTGGCGTTGAAGCAGCTATTGATTTGGCCGGAATCGTCAGTCACGTTACTCTAGTTGAGTTTGATACCAAGTTACGCGCCGATGCGGTACTCCAGAAGAAATTGCATGGCCTATCGAATGTCACCATCATCACCAATGCCTTAAGCAAGGAAGTATTAGGAGCTGAGGGAAAGGTGACGACCTTAAGATATGAAGATAGAGCAAGCAAGCAAATGCATGATGTCGCGCTTGAAGGGATCTTTGTGCAAATTGGCTTGCTGCCCAATACGGATTGGCTAAAAGGCGTGATTGACCTATCCCCTCGAGGTGAAATCATCATCGATCAAAAGGGTGAAACGTCTATGCCCGGTGTATTTGCCGCCGGAGACTGCACTACAGTCCCATACAAGCAGATCATCATTGCCATGGGTGAAGGGGCAAAAGCCTCACTCTCCGCATTTGATTACTTGATCCGCTCTTAATTAAAAGCGGCGCAATAAAAAAGCCCTTGAGTTCTTATTCAAGGGCTTTTTTACGAAGAGATGTTGTGTCACCGCAGCTCTTGATACTCTCCTAAGGATATAAACCCCGCATCTGTCTCGCTTTCAGAATGCGTTCACACCCCACAATGAAGGTGGCAGTTCGCAATGTCACCTGATGCTTCTTAGCAACTTCACAAATTCCCTTGAAAGCATCAATCATGAGAATATCGAGGCGATTGTTAATTTCAGCTTCGGTCCAGAAAAAGCTAGAGAAATCTTGTACCCATTCGAAGTAGCTGACTGTAACGCCCCCAGCATTAGCAATCACATCCGGAACGATTGTGACATTCATGCTCGTGAGAATGTCATCGGCCTCTGGCGTGGTGGGACCATTTGCCCCCTCAACAATTAATTTAGCCTGAATGGTTGCGGCATTAGCAGCGGTAATTTGAGACTCTAGTGCAGCTGGGATCAGGATATCGCAAGGCGATGACCAAAACTGTTCATTGGAAATCAATTCTCCAGAAAATCCCTTAATCTCACGCGCGACTGAGACGTGTTCAAGCAAGGCATTGATATCAAACCCATCGGGGTTATAGAGAGCCCCCGAATGATCCTGAATAGCCACCACTTTAGCGCCAGCTTCAGCAAACAAACGGGCCGCCTCGCCACCCACATTACCTAGACCTTGAATCGCTACCCGAGCGCCTGCGAGTTCACGATGCATTTGTCCATAGGCTTCTCTAGCCACAACAAATACACCCCGCCCAGTAGCATCCCTTCTGCCCAAGCTTCCACCAAGAGAAATGGGTTTTCCGGTAACTACGCCTGAGGTGGTGTATCCCTGATTGACGCAATAGGTATCCATCATCCACGCCATGATTTGCTCATTCGTATTCACGTCAGGCGCAGGAATATCTTTTTGCGGACCAATCATCATATTGATCTCACTAGTGAATCGGCGCGTCATTCTCTCAAGCTCGGCTTGTGATAATTTTTTAGGGTCGACGCGAATGCCACCTTTCGCACCCCCAAAGGGAACATTGACCACAGCCGTCTTAATCGACATCCACGCGGCCAAGGCGGTTACCTCGGAAAGCGTGACTTCTGGATGAAAGCGAATGCCGCCTTTGCCCGGACCACGAGATAAATTGTGGTGTACGCGATAACCTTCAAAGTGGGCGATCGTACCGTTATCTAATTCAATCGGCACATCAACAATCAAAGCCCTCTTTGGGCGCTTTAGTGTTTCAACCCAGCGAGTCAGAGACCCCAGATAAGGAGTAACACGATCAATCTGCTCTAAGTATGTCCCCCAAGCACCGAGATTATTGGGATCAAAATATGATGCAATTTCGTGACTCATCAGAATTCCTTCGGGTGGCATGAATAAGGTGATTTTTGATACATATTACGCCCTATAAGAGAGGCCTTAATGAAAACCGAATATCCATTACAGCAGTATGACCATGTCCACATATTGACAGCCTTACAGCCCAGAAAAAAAGCCCCCAAACATCTCTGCAGGGGGCTTAGTGGCAAATATGAATCATTAGTGTTTTTTCAATTGCGCTTGGTGCGCCATCTGCAATAGTTCCGCCAAATGCTTTACCTTGCGGCCAGTTTCTTGCTCGATCTGCTCCCTGCAACTAAATCCATTGGTGAGAATGACCGTGTCTTGATCTGCCGATCTAATCGCAGGCAAAAGAACTAGCTCACCCACTGCTTTGGATATTTCCACGTGCTCCGGATTAAATCCAAAGGAGCCTGCCATACCGCAGCAACCACTATCAATGTAATTCGCTTTAGCACCTAATGCAGTCAAGAGCGCAACATCACCCTTGGTGCCAAATAGCGATTTTTGATGGCAGTGTGAGTGCACCAAGATATTGCAATCTAATGGGGGCGGCGTATATCCCTGCTCATGTAAGAAATCACCTAATAAGTAGGTGCTGGAAGACAGTAATTTGGCTCTTGGATCGTTCGGGAAGAACTTTAATAGCTCATCCTTAAAGATAGACATGCATCCAGGCTCAAGACCCACTACAGCAATCGGAGCACCATCACCCGCATTAATCTCATCGCCAATGGCATCAAGAATCTTTTCCAGTTTTTGCTTCGCCAAATCTAAGTAGCCAAAATCATATAAAGGGCGACCACAGCACAGCGGCGTCTTTGGAAGAGTCGCTTCAAAACCCGCATGACCAAGTACCTCAACCGCAGCATTAGCTACCTCAGGATGGAAATGCTCACAGAAAGTATCCACCCATAGAATGACTTTTTTCTGACCTACGCTAGCACTCTGTGATTTCTGGAATTGCTTTCTAAAAGATTGATTCGCGAATTTTGGCAAAGTGCGTTCTTTTGCTACGCCACCTACCCACTTAGCAATATCAGACAAGACCGGCGTTTGCATAATGCCGTTCACCAACCAAGAGAACTTACTTGCTAACGGTGCCCAGTCACCAATGCGCCCCATCGTCAGAGCCTGACGTGGCCGTCCGTGCTTCTCATGGTAGTGGGACAAGAACTCTGCCTTATAAGAGGCCATATCCACGTGAGCGGGACAGTCAGACTTGCAGCCTTTACAGGAAAGGCAAGTATCAAGCGCCTCTTTTAATTCATTACTCTCCCAACCATCAGTAATGACTTCGCCTTGTAGCATTTCCCAAAAGAGTCTTGAGCGACCACGAGTGGAAAAGCGCTCTTCTTTAGTTGCGCGGTAGCTTGGGCACATGGTTCCTACTTTTTCACTACGGCATTTGCCCATACCCACGCAACGCTCTACCGCTCTTTGAAATCCGTTACCTTCCTGACTCAAGAAATTTAAGCGAGTTTTGATATTGACCACTTTATATTCCGGGCCCATACGTAAATTTTCATCAACGCGATACGGATGCACTACTTTGCCAGGATTAAGTTTGTTCTGAGGATCCCAAATACGCTTGAATTCATGCATAGCGCCCATTAACTCTTCGCCGAACATAATCGGCAAAAACTCCGCTCTAGCCTGGCCATCGCCATGCTCGCCAGTCAATGATCCACCAAACTCCACCACCAAAGTAGCAGCATCACGAATAAAGGATCTAAACTGAGCAACACCTTCTGCTGTGCGCAAATTAAAGGTAATGCGCGCATGAATACAGCCATCACCGAAGTGGCCATACAGCGATGTTTCATAGCCATAAGAATCTACTAACGCCTGGAAAGCTCGGAGATACTCGCCTAAACGTGCGGGGTCAACCGCAGCATCTTCCCACCCAACTACTGGATCCGGTGAATTAGGGTCGATCGATAAATGGGTGGCTGAAGCACCATTCTCACGAATAGACCAAATACGTTTTTGTAATGCAGCATCTGGTACTAGCCAAGTAGATGGCTTTGGCCCTATAGTTCTGGCTTTGAAGTACTGCTCGGCTTTTTCAGCCTGAGCAATTGCGCCCTCAAGAGTGTCATCGCCAAACTCAACGACGACCCAAGCATTACCAGGTGGCAACAAATCAATTTCTGCTTTAGCCAAGTTGCGCTGCTGCAAGCCACGAATAATCTTATAGTCCAGACCTTCGATGGCGATTGGATTGAATGACTGATACTCCGGCACCGCATCGCCTGCCAAATAGATATCTTCAAAGCCCAGCACCAACACCACTCGCTTTGCCGGACTCTTCACTAAACGTACTTTTGCAGAAAGCGTCAGGGCGCAAGTCCCTTCAGTTCCAACCAAAGCACGCGCAACGTTAAATCCATTCTCAGGCAAGAGCTGATCCAAGTTATATCCAGAGACACGGCGCTTGATATTAGGAAAGCGCGCCCGAATCAGATCCGCATAACGATCACGCAAGTTCAGTAGGTCTTGATAGATTTGACCTTTGCGGCCACCAGCCGCAATAATGTCTTGCAACTCTTGGTCTGATGTGGGGCCAACCCAAAAACGCTCACCATCATAGGTCAAAATTTCTAGGGCCTCCGTGTTTTCAAGCGTCTTGCCCGCCATTACAGAATGCGCACCACAAGAATTATTCGCCACCATGCCGCCCAAAGTACAACGACTGTGCGTAGATGGATCTGGAGCAAAGGTTAGACCATGCAACTCAGCAGCATCGCGCAATGAATCACAAATCACACCCGGCTCGACAATTGCGGCACCCGCAACAGGATCTAAAGAGAGGATGTGATTGCAATACTTAGAAATATCAAACACCACTGCGTTATTGACGGTCTGGCCATTCATGGAGGTGCCTGCTCCACGCATCAATACTGGCGCCTTATTGCGATGGCAAATTTCAATGCCCTTCACAAACTCTTCCGTATTTTTTGGGGTAACTACCCCAATAGGAATTTGACGGTAATTGGAAGCCTCGGAGGCATAAACCGCTTGGTGGGCGGTATCAAAATGAACAGAACTGCCTAAAGCTGCCGTTAGTTCAATATTCAGTTGTTCCCACTGAGAAATGCCACCCATAATTCCATCCTTGTTAGATACGATTACCCCCGATAGGGCATCGTCCATTCTAACAATTTCCGGCTATTTGTGATGGGCGCCACTCTTGAGCGGGCCAAGACCCAAGAACATCTCAGCCAAGCGTTATTCAGGGCAACTTGGCTAATATTCACATAGTGAAATTACTTCTTGGTAGATTTTTTAGGTGGTGAACTAGCGCCCTTCTGAGCCCCCGACAAACTACTCATGTTTTCTACGCTTTTTTCGAAATTCACAAACGAATCCGCCATCGCCGCCCGAATTAATTCGAAGTTTTGCAAAGCATTACTAAAAGAGGCTTTAAACACAGATGTATAAGGCTCTGTTCCTGCTGGCGCGTTTTGTGTGGCCTCATTCACAAAATGAATTAAATCGTGTTGCGACTCTTTAATCATCGATTCGGCAATCTTAGCCAGCTCTTTGTTTCCGCTAGCTAATGCCTGAAACAGTTTAGCCTGGTAATCAGCCACTTCCTTTGCTGCATCTTGCAACACTTCTGCATGAACATAATCAAAGGCCGCCTTAGGATCTTGAGTTTTCATCAACTCAGCAACCTTAGTTTGCAGATTCTTGGCAAGCTCTTGGGATGCCTGTTGATTAAGCTGCGCGATTGCTTGAGCGCTAGTCAGTGCAACTTGGCCAACTGCCTTGACGGCTTCCATGCCCTTGGCTTGATTGGCCATTGCATTTAAATCAAATGGGTTCTTGCTCATTGCGACCTCCTGAGTTGTTCAATACCAAATCCAATCTACTCTCGATTGGGCAATATTCAGATAGAGAAATACCATTAGAAGACCCACCCAGAAGCCCTTAAATGCAAAAGAGCGCCAGAAAGGCGCTCTTTTAAGAGGAAAGCCAAGACTAGATTACTGAACGACGATATTGGCGCCCTTGCGCAATTGTGACAAGAACTCAAATTGCTTTCTCTGAATCAGGCCATTACGAATCGCTGCCTTAGCCTGTTCAAAGCTTGGTGGCTGGCTTGATTTTTTATCTTCCAACTTAATTAAATACCAGCCCTGAGGCATTTGAATAGGCGTTGGAGATACTTGACCCTTAGAAAGCGTTGTTAGCACGGCTGCAATCTGAGGCAAAGTTTGACCAGCCTGAACCCAGCCCACGGCCCCACCCTGCACTTTATTTGGAGCCAAAGAAACACTCTTGGCCACCTTATCAAAAGACTCGCCTTTTTTAATTCGAGCCAAGGCAGCTTGCGCATCGGCTTCTGTTGCTACAGCAATATCACTCACCTTGTATTCCACAATTGTGCCCTGCGCACCCAATGATGCAATTTCACGTTGATACTCAGCTTGAATATCTGCATCGCTTACCGGGTTATTCGCGATAAAAGTAGAGAGCTCTAAATCCGCTAAATAATTTTGGCGAATGAGCGCTAACTGACGATTCGCTTTATCTGAATTCGCAATCCCATCTTTCTCTGCTTGCTGAGCCAACAGATGAATTTCAATTAACTTGGCAACAACCGCTTTACGCAGCTCTGGAGAATCCTTTTGGCCCTGTGCCAAGGCAGCCTGAATACCTTGCTCTACCGCATCATTGGAAATAATGACGCCATTGACAGAGGCGGCGGCATTCAAAGGCAATGTACCTTGAGAATGTGCAAGACCGATTGGTGCGACAGCTAAGGTGGAGATAGTAAGGCAACGAATAAATAATGATTTCATGAATAACTCTTTTCTAAAATATAGAAGCAATGGTAACAGCTTGATGCCCGGCACACTAATACGTCAAGGTAGCAGGAATAGGCTCAAACGGTGCGGCAGATTCTTCTCCTTGAGCCTCGGCCTGTTCTTCACCTTCGGGATTGTGAACATAACGACTATCTAAGCTTGGCTTGGGATTGGGGTTTGCCGGCATCACACCAAGATATATAGGGCCCATTGGCGTCTCCGCAGGCGCAATAGGCTGACTATTTAACTCATGTAACTGTGCGGGGGTATAGGGCGAGAAAGTTTGCGCGGGTGCCAGAACCGAATAGTATGAGCCGATGGCAAATATGAAAGTTAAGTACGCTGGCGATCTCACTGGATTAATAATCACTTTCTCTTATACCGATCTATGCAGTCAAACCATCGGCAATTAATTTAATGCTCGCGACCAATAGAAAAAATTGAACGATGATGTAATACCACTTTGCTGAAATTCGTTTGGCTAAATAAAATCCCAAATAGACTCCTATTGGAACGAGAGGAAGAAACAGAATTGAGGTGGCTAGCTGACTAAAGTTTAGTAAATTCAGATGAGCGTATGGCAGCACTTTTCCAAAATTCAACAGCGTGAAAAATATCCCTAGCGTAGATGTGTAGACAATGGGCGAAACCTTTTCTCGCAACATATAAATTGTTATTGGCGGCCCACCAATATGCGCTACAAAAGCAGTAAATCCTGAGGCGCACCCCATTAATCTACCTAGCCAGGGATAAGGCTTTGCCTCCTGCATATTCAAGCGCGAAATCACCAAGTTTTGTATTAAGAAGAGTAAGGTAAATATCCCAATCGAAAGGGACAGGATTTTTGGCGTAATGAGTGAGAAAAAGAGGCATCCCAAGAGCATCCCCAAAACTGCTGGAAGCAGAATTAACTTGAGGATGCGCCAGTCAGCATTCCTAATAAAGCGACGCAAGCCCACTAAATCAATTGCTATCAGCAAAGGTAGCAAGATTGCCAGGGCTTCATTGATACTCGTTTGACTAGCCATCAAAGGCAGAGATAGCACCCCAAGTCCGGCGCCAAAGCCACTCTTGGATATTCCCACAATCACCACACTCAGGGTGCCCAATACAAAAAAGGTGGCTGAGTGCTCGTTAAACGCCTGAAGCAAAGAAAGCATGAAAAGACCGAACGATGAATAAGGATTCATTTTAGGGGTAAATGCCCTTTATGCACTGAGATAAAAACAGTATGCTCATCTCACAAGCTGCAGCCAACGAGCCCCAATGAAAACATCTGCCTCTTACCTTGAGAAAGTCTATCCACTGCGGGCGGGCGCCTCTTATGTCATTCGCGCAATCCTACCAACAGACAAAGAGCGCATTATTGGCCTGTTTAACCATCTTTCTCCAGAAAGCCGCTATCTCCGATTTGCCCATGCCATCTCGAAGTTGCCTGATGATTTTTTAGAGGATGTCTTAGACCTGGATTATCAGAAGGAGATGGCCTTGGTCGCAGTCATTCAAACGGACGATGGCCAAGAAGAGATTATCGGGATCGCTCGCTACGTTACCCCTTCCGGTCAATCCGCTTGTGAATTTTCCCTTAGCGTGAGCGATGACTTTGGTGCCCTAGGGATTGGCACCCATCTCATGCAAGAGCTCATCAGCTATGCCAAGAGTAATCAGTTATCCGAAATGCTAGGCTATGTACTCAGCGCCAATCATAAAATGTTACAACTTGTGACTGAGCTGGGGTTTCAAATTGAAAATATGGAATCAGATTCAGAATTCAACATTGTTAAGCTATCACTCTCATCAAGATCATGACGCAATCACTTCATATTGATGCCCTTCAATCAACACTGATCTTGGTTGATCTACAGGGACGCCTAATGCCTGCGATTGACCAGGGTGAGCACGTGCTACGCCAATGCATTCGCACCGCCAAAATTGCAAAGCTATTGAACATCCCCGTTATCAGCACAGAGCAAAGCCCTGCTAGCCTAGGGGCCAATGTTGATGCCATCAAAATCTATTGCGATCAAACGATCACGAAAGAACACTTCAACGCCTGTGCAGATGGTCTGATTGAAGCACTCCCCGCCAGTCGCCCACAACTGATTTTGATAGGCTGTGAGACTCATGTTTGTCTGATGCAAACCGCGCTCCAATTAATAGAGGATGGTTTTGATGTCTCTATTGCTGTAGATGGGGTCGGCTCTCGGCACCCACTGGATAAAAAGCTTGCCTTAGACCGTATGCACAGCGCTGGCGCCCGACTCATCACCACCGAGATGCTGGCATTTGAGTGGCTGAAATCAGCTAAAAATTCTGCCTTCAAAGAAGTTCTTGCATTAGTAAAGCAATAGAACTGGGCTTGTCGGGTTTTATTTGCTATTCTGCAGCATCAATAAAGGATAAATATGACTAATGACACTCAAACCCAAAACGACGAAGATTTTGACTACGGGTGCGAATGCGCCATGACGCTTTTAAATGAGCCAACGGAAGATTGCTTAAATGATCTTATTGATGAGCTGGATGAAGATGGCATGATTGCAACTGAAGTTGTCTATGGCTTATTAGCCACCATTCTCATGAGCATCACCTCTGAAGATGAGGATGACGAAGAGGCTCAGTAAAGCAAGGTTTTACTGTAAGACTTGTTCAGCAAATTGGTCCATGGCGCAAGCCATGGCCAAATCCAGCTCCGTTAATGCCTTGATGGAGTGGGTGCTTAGATGCACAGATACTACATTCCAGGCATTAGACCAATCGGGATGATGATTAATCTCTTCTGCATATCCCGCACAAAGCGTCATAAATTCAAAGGCGCTTTTAAAGTCCTTAAAAATAAATTTTCTGAAAATCTCTCGGCCTCCATCGGCAACTTGCCAGCAAGGCAAGGTCCCCTGAAAATCAAAATCATCAGGTAGGCGTTTTGGTTCAGACAATTGGAGCATCCACGCTTTTAGAAAGCAACTGAAGATCGGCTGGATACAGCCAACGCCACTCACCCTCAGCCAAGTCTTTCGGCATGACATATTGACCAATTTCAGTTCGGTGCAACTTGGCGACATGATTTCCCACGGCCGCCATCATTCGTTTTACTTGGTGATAACGACCCTCAACAATCGTCATCGCCAAGGTATTCTCGCTCAACTGCTTACAGGCGGTGGCAAAGCAGGGCTTTGGATCATCATCGAGCACAACACCATTTAATAAATGATCTATTTGTTTTTGAGTAATAGGTTCTGGGGTAGTGATCTCGTATACCTTGCCAATATTCTTCTTGGGCGTGGTCATCTTATGAATAAATTGACCATCATCTGAAATCAAAATCAACCCTGTTGTATCAAAATCTAGCCGACCGACGCATTGCAGGCCTCGCTCTACAAAAGGTTTTGGCAACAGGCTATAGACGCTTGGGTGGTGGGTAGTTTTATGGGAGCATTCGTAATTCGGGGGTTTATTAAAAGCGATATAGGCCTTTTCATGAAACTCCCAGTCCTGACCCTCTACATTGAGAACTAAACCTTCCGTAGGAATGCGTTCTTCTGGATCTTCGGCCAACACACCGTTCACTTTTACCAAGTCCGCATAGACCAGGTCGCTGCAATAACGCCGAGTACCAAAGCCCTGACTAAATAGTATTTTTTCGAGTGAAAGTGGTTTTGCCATATATGCTGCCGAGAATACTACAAAGATGAACAGTTCGGCGCTGATGAAATGAAGCCTTTATCATTAAGGTCTAATAGATAATCACTCTTCAAATATCCTCGCTTATGCTTTCTACACCAGCACCAAGAACCCCTCTGCACACCCGAGAAATTACTTTTCAAGGCTATGCGCGTCAGGATGGCCTTTGGGATATTGAAGCGCACCTGAGAGACTTTAAATCCACTCCCTTCACAACTGGTGCAAGCACTTGGGAACCTGGTGAGGCGTTTCATGACATGTGGGTGCGACTTACCCTCAACAATGAATTAGTGATTCAAGCTATTGAAGTGGTAATGGATCGCCACCCACATCCCGAATGCCCTGAGGTCATTCCGCCAATGGACTCACTGATTGGCACTCGAATCGGTAAGGGATGGCGCAAGACTATTCATGAGCATCTTGGCGGACTGAAAGGCTGTACACATTTACGGGAACTGCTTGCGAATATCGCGACTGCGGCATTCCAATCCATCCCCGGAGCCCTATTCGACCCCGATGAAAATAAACCGCCCTTATATTTGGGAACCTGTAAATCTTGGGATTTTGATGGCCCAGTAGTAATGCGCCACTATCCCAAGTTTTACAAATGGAAAGCTTAAAAGCTACCCTGTATTAGAGTTCTCCACGGTGAACGTTGAAAGCATTAAACGCTTGCTGCACCGGCATTAATTCCACTAAATTAATATTCATATGGCTGGGTAAGTTTGCCGACCAGAAAATAGCTTCCGCAACATCATCGGCACTCAGTGCAGTAACACCGCTGTAAACCTTCCCTGCCTTGTCATCATCGCCCTTAAAGCGCACATTTGAAAACTCAGTTCCTGAACACATACCAGGCTCGACACAGGTCACACGCACCGGCGTACCAATCAGGTCAGCCCTCAGATTCAAACTAAATTGCTGAACGAATGCTTTGGTGCCGCCATAGACGTTACCGCCCGGATAAGGATAGTTAGCCGCTACGGAACCTAAATTAATAATGTGTCCACGCTTACGCTCCACCATACCTGGCAAGAAGGCGCGCGTCATATGCACCAGACCCTTGATATTGGTATCAATCATTTTGTCCCAATCTGACAGGAATGCTTGATGTGCCGGCTCCAGACCTAAGGCTAAGCCGGCGTTATTCACTAACACACTGACTTGAGAAAACTCTGGCGGCAAAGTACCCGCGAGATGGTCGACTTTTTCGCTATCGCAAACGTCTACCGACAATGTCAGCAGACGCTGTTGTTGGTCCTCAGGTAGCGAGGATTTAAGAGCTTCTAAACGCTCCACCCTTCTGCCCAAAGCAATCACTTGATGGCCGTTGGCTAAAAAGCGTCTGGCTGTCGCCTCTCCAAATCCAGCGGTTGCGCCGGTCACTAAAACGGTATGTTTCATATTTCTCTTCACTGGTTAAATACATTAGTACTGCAATATTAAACGCTTGCCAAATAATGTGATGAACGCATTACTCAATCCACATTCATCAAATAACCCTGCTCGATCTTTGCCGCATTGGACTTCAGCAAAGATTGGGGCAACCACTCTTGAAATTCCTCCGCACTCATATTCAGTTGCTTCATGATGTTTCTGAGGACTGGCGTCTGACTCATCCACAAATGCACACTAGATAAATCCTTGCTACGCCACTCTAGCAACTTGTACTTCAACAATACTTTGGCGCCGTGACGAGCGTTACGATCCGCATCACTTGAGAGATAGTCCAGTCTGGAACGTGCGGTATCAATCGCTTTATTTACATCGGTAAAGGGCTTGCCATGCCCGGGAATAACCAAGGAGACTGGTAATTTCTCAATCAAATCCAAAGTGCGAGCCACTTCCTCAAAGCCCGTCTCACCCCATAGCTCTGGGAAGATGACGCCAAACCCCTCCTCCCACAAGGCATCGGCAGATATTAAGATCCGATGCTCGGCCTGATACAGCATGATGGAATGGTTATCGTGACCTGGGGCAGCCAGGATTTGCCAGTGATACCGGCCTAATAAAACCTCTTCACCAGCGATGAGCAAGCCTTGGTAGGCAAATGGAGGGCAGTCTTGTCCCAATTGCTGAAAGCTCAGCAATGCTTCATTCCAGGACTCCACCGCAAGCGCTTCGGCAGCAGGAATCAAAATCTCACAATGGTACTTTTCAGACAGCGCTGCGTTGCCACCACAATGATCCGAATGCAAATGGGTATTGACTACTTTATGAAGACCGTCCAAGTCATGTTTTTTGAGGGCATTGGATACCAGGTCAAGAGTGAGTTGCCGGTGAGTACAGTAGCCACTATCTACCAGAGAAACATCCTCATCGCCATATAAGAAGATATTGTTTGCAGATAGCCAGCCTCTTTCGAAAATCTCTATTCCGGGAGGAAGCAAAAAATCGGCAATACGCTTTTCTGTCATACTAGTTTTTCTGTGCAGTGATCTCAAGTTTACGCACATCAAATTGTTGCTGTTTTAATCGCTGCAATAACGCACCGTACACCTTGGGATCTAGCTGGGGTGTTCTTGACAGAACCCAGAGGTACTCTCTTTTAGGATCACTTACAGCAGCCACTTGATATTGTGAATCTAAGTCAATTACCCAGTAATCACCCCAGACTAAGGGTAAGAATGAAAGCCACTCCGGGGCGAAGCGCACCTCCAGTTTGGGCGAGTCTTTAGATCCAATCTGTCGAGCTAAGCCTTCTGCCTCGGAGGTTTCGCCATTGGCTGTTTGGCAACTATTCAATACTCGGACATGGCCATCGGGCTTTGCCAAATACTCCGCCTTAGTATTGCCAACACATTTCTTCTGAAACCAATTAGGAAACTTGGCGATTTCATACCAGGTTCCCATATAGCGCGGCACATCCAAACTCGCAATCGTCTTTACAGCTTGCGTCTCATTCGTTTGAGACAAAACACTAGCAGGGCTTATTGCCATCAAGACGAAGCACAAGCTTGAAATGATGGAATAAAAAGATCTAGAAAATATGATCATTGAATCAGGTCTTTTTTTGATGAGATAGGTGCTGCAAAATGTTACGTACATAAGAAAGCCTACAGCATAATAAAGTGGCAAGGACTGCGGCATAAATACTGACTGTACCCACATCATTTTTAGCAGCCTTATGCCACCAGTAGTGAAGAATTGCCGTACACGCCACAATATAAATCAGTCGATGTAATACGGCCCAGCGACGCCCCAAGCGCTTTTGCGCCCAATGATTTGAAGTAAGAGCCAAAGGGGTTAGCAACACCAGGCTAGCAAACCCCATGGTGATAAATGGTCGTTTTGCCACATCCTTCAACATCGCCACCACATCAATATTTTGATCTAACCATAGCCAAATACCGAAATGCATACTGGCATAGAAGAAAGTAAACAAACCCAGCATGCGGCGATACCGAATCCACACCACAGCGCCAGTCAATAAACGGAGCGGGGTCATCGCCAGGGTTAGACATAAAAACACCAATGCCCAAGTGCCGGTAGAGCGCGTAATAAATTCAATAGGATTTGCGCCTAAGCCATCAGTAAGGCCAAGCCAAATCAGTCGATCTAGCGGCAAAAGCCCGAAAAGAAAAACAATGACCTTCATCGAAATGACTTCATGAGTGCAAGCAATTCAATTAATAGTATTTTTTCAAATCCATGCCGGCATACATGCTGGCTACTTGATCGGCATAGCCATTGAACATTTGGGTTTTAATCTTCGGCGCAAAGACTCCCTTAGAGTCTCCAATACGTCGCTCGGTAGCCTGGCTCCAACGCGGGTGGTCTACCAGCGGATTGACATTGGAGTAAAAGCCGTACTCCCTCGAATCAAACTGACTCCAACTTGTCTTAGGCATTTCTTCTGTCAACCGAATTTTGACGATCGACTTCGCGCTTTTAAAGCCATACTTCCATGGCACCACAATCCGCACTGGTGCACCGTTTTGCTTTGGCAATACTTCTCCGTAAAGACCAAAGGTCAGCAGCGTCAGGGGATTCATGGCCTCGTCTAGTCGGAGTCCTTCACGATAAGGCCACTCAATAATTTGACTCTTCAAACCCGGCATTTGCTTGCGATCTGCCAAGGAAATAAATTCCACATACTTTGCAGAGCCAAGCGGTTGAACATGATTTAATAACTTTGATAAAGAATAACCATCCCATGGAATCACCATCGACCAACCTTCAACACAGCGCATACGATAAATACGCTCTTCCATTGGTGCCAGCTTCAATAGCGCATCAATGTCCAAAGTCACTGGCTTTTTAACCAGACCTTCAATCGTGACTGTCCACGGACGGGTTTGCAAGCTATCCGCATAAGCGGCGGGATCAGACTTATCTGTACCGAACTCATAAAAATTATTGTAGCCAGTGACATATTTATAACTAGTTGGATCATCTTTGACCATCAAGCTCGGATTTGGCGTTGCCGCTAATGCTTGCGGGCTGGCAGCTAATGCCTCACGGGAGAACCATGGTCCGAGAGCCATGCCAAATGCTCCGGCTGCCGCGGATTTGATGAGCTCTCGGCGAGACTCAAATACGGCCTTTGGGGTAATTTCACTGGACAGCAAACTTTGGTTTTTATTACGCATCGAATAAGCTCTTTTGGCAGATGGTGTGTCACGATTTCAATTACAACCATTCTCCTACTGTTGGAGATTTATTGCTGAAGCTAAAAGGGTTAATAGGGTTAAATCCAATATCTCCAGCACCTATGTAGGGGTCAAATGGGGTTTTATCCCCTTGTGAGACCAATATGGCATGGATTTTGTCTGCTTGCGCTATTTTCTTATTGAGCATATTTAAAAGTCGCCATGGGGTGCTATTGCAACCTCGACCGCGAAACCTCTTTCATGGTTTTTAGGCCTGCTTATCCCTTCCTTTATGGAGGGCTCTCTCTCGGGAATGCTGCTAGCCATACTGCTGGTCTATCGACCGCAATGGGTCAGCACCTACCAGGAAGATCAGTATATGAATGCCTAAGGGGAAGCAGTCCTTGTTGGCAAGGAGTAGGCGGAAATGCAAAAAAGGCAAACCATCTGGTTTGCCTTTTGATTGAAACACACTTCTATATTACTTAAGCAACGCGAGCAGCCTTCAAGATCTCATTGAAAGTCGCGCTTGGGCGCATGACTGCCTTGCACTTTTCTGGATCAGCAACAAAGTAGCCACCAATATCAGCAGGCTTGCCCTGAACCGCTTTAAGCTCAGCAGTAATCTTCTGCTCATTGTCTGTCAATGCTTTAGCAATCGGAGCAAAGTGCGCCTGCAACTCTTTGTCTTCAGATTGCGCAGCCAAAGCTTCGGCCCAGTACATAGCCAAGTAGAACTGGCTACCACGGTTATCCAATTCGCCAGTACGTGGTGAAGGTGACTTATTGTTATCCAATAGCTTACCAGTTGCTTCATCCAAAGTGCGAGCCAGAATCTTCACTTTTGGATTGCCGGTTTTGTCGCCAATATCTTCCAGAGATACCGCCAAAGCCAAGAACTCACCCAGTGAATCCCAACGTAAATGATTTTCTTCTACCAGCTGCTGAACATGCTTAGGAGCTGAACCACCAGCACCAGTTTCAAACAAGCCGCCACCAGCCATCAATGGCACGATAGACAACATCTTCGCACTAGTACCGAGCTCCATGATTGGGAACAAATCGGTGAGGTAGTCACGCAAAATATTGCCGGTTACCGAGATCGTGTCTTTGCCGCGAATGACGCGCTCTAAGGTAAAGCGCATTGCACGTGTTTGGGACATGATCTGAATATCCACACCCTCTAAGTCGTAATCTTTTAGGTAAGTTTTTACCTTCTTGATCAACTCAGCCTCATGCGGGCGGTACTCATCCAGCCAGAATACCGCTGGAGTATTAGAAAGACGTGCACGGTTAACAGCTAACTTGACCCAGTCACGAATCGGTGCATCTTTTACCTGACACATGCGCCAGATATCACCCTCTTCGACATTCTGCTCTAACAACACAGTACCGTCATCAGCAACGATACGAGCAACGCCAGCCTCAGGGATTTCAAAAGTTTTATCGTGTGAACCGTATTCCTCTGCTTGCTGAGCCATCAAGCCTACGTTTGGCACAGTACCCATCGTTGTTGGGTCGAAATTACCATGCGTCTTACAGAAGTTAATCATCTCTTGATAAATACGCGCGAAGGTACTTTCTGGAATCACCGCTTTAGTATCGTGCAAGCGACCATCGGCGCCCCACATTTTTCCGCCAACGCGAATCATGGCGGGCATAGATGCGTCAACGATCACATCGCTTGGTGAATGCAAGTTGGTAATCCCTTTAGCAGAGTCGACCATCGCCAATGCAGGACGGTGCTCATGACAAGCATGCAAATCTTGAATAATTTCTTCGCGCTTAGATTCTGGCAAGGTTTTAATCTTGTCGTACAAGCTGCTCATACCGTTGTTTGGGTTAACACCCAACTCTTCAAACAACTTAGCATGCTTAGCAAATGCATCTTTGTAGAAAATCTTTACAGCGTGGCCAAACACGATTGGGTGTGAGACCTTCATCATGGTTGCCTTCACGTGCAAGGACAACATCATGCCGGTTTTATAAGCATCTTCGATTTCTTTTTCGTAGAACTCGCAAAGCGCTTTTTTGCTCATGTACATGCTGTCGATAATTTCACCAGCAAGCAAAGAGACTTTAGGCTTTAGGATAATTGTCTTGCCGCTCTTCGTCACCAAATCCATCTTGACATCGCATGCCTTGGTCATCGTCATTGACTTCTCACCAGCATAGAAGTCGCCGCCATGCATATGAGATACGTGCGTACGGGAGGCTTGGCTCCACTCGCCCATGGAATGGGGGTTCTTGCGTGCATAACGCTTTACCGCATTCGGTGCGCGACGATCAGAGTTACCTTCACGCAATACGGGATTTACCGCGCTACCCAAGCACTTGGAATAGCGAGCACGGATTGCTTTTTCAGCGTCGTTCTTCGGATCGTCTGGAAAGTCAGGAATCTTGTAACCCTTAGCTTGCAATTCTTTAATGGCTGCAAGCAACTGAGGAACGGATGCGCTGATATTAGGCAACTTAATAATGTTGGTGTCTGGCAACAAAGTCATGCGGCCCAATTCAGCCAAATTATCAGGAACTTTCTGCTCTGCAGTAAGGCAATCAGAGAACTCTGACAAGATACGTGCCGCAACAGAAATGTCGCTCTTCACAATGTCTACTCCAGCCGGAGCTGTAAAAGTGCGAATGATTGGCAAAAATGCACAGGTCGCCAATAAAGGCGCTTCATCTGTCAGCGTGTAAATGATCTTTGATTTCTCTGAAGCCATTGATGTTTCCTCAATATTGATAAATTGTTAGGCTCGGACTTTGCCGAGACACTCTCGCATTCCGTGCGCCACACTCAGGCGCTTTTGGCTGCCTTTTGATGTCATTTCACGCACCGGACCGAGTTTTCCATTTTAAATCATCGACCCTAGCCATTTAAGGCGATTTGGGCACCAAAGTGGCTTTAGAGGGTCAATTTAAGGGATTCCACCAAGGCAATATTTATCTCCAATACACCGTAAACTGCGATACATGACCAGCAAGCACCCTCTACTCAATAAAAACCTGGTGCTACTGATCCTGTGCCAGGGCTTATTTCTGACGAATAACGTCACTTTTATCGCCATCAATGGTCTTGTTGGTCTCAGTCTAAGCCCAGTAGCTTGGATGGCTACCTTACCTGTAATGGGCTATGTAGTTGGGGGCGCTTTCTCCACCTCCATCGTCGCTAAATCGCAAAACTACTTTGGGCGCAAGATCTCATTTCAGCTAGGCCTCCTGGTGGCTGTATTTTCAGCATTGCTATGCGCCTACGCTGCAATCTCTCGAAACTTCTGGCTCCTAGTCCTAGGCACATTTATTGCCGGTTATTACAGCGCCAATGGACAGCTCTATCGATTTGCCGCCGCCGAGCTAACAGTTGCCAGCCAAAGGGATAAGGCAGTTTCTTGGGTATTGGCCGGAGGAATTTTGGGGGCGGTGATTGGTCCAAACTTGGCGTCCTGGACTAAGAATCTCTTTGAAACGGCATTTTTAGGCGCCTACCTCACCCTATCCATTGCCGGTGTTATTGGAATCATCGTGATGCAGTGCATTCACTTCCCCGAGGAATTTAAAACCCATCACTCGCTTTCAGATGGTCGCGATCTCAAAACGATCTTGCGTCAACCCGTCTTTATGGTTGCCGTTATTGGCGCTTCGCTTGGATATGGTGTCATGAATTTATTAATGGCAGCCACTCCGCTGGCGATGCAAATTTGTGGACTCCCGTTTTCCGATACAGCTCTGGTATTGGAGTGGCACGTGATCGGCATGTTTGCGCCAGGATTTTTTACTGGCTCGCTAATACAACGATTTGGCGCCCTCAAAATGATGGGTGTTGGTGTTGCTCTTAATTTGTTCTGTATTGCAATTGCTTTAACGGGTGTGGATTTTCATCAATTCTTAATCGCGCTATTTTTACTAGGCGTCGGTTGGAACTTTTTATTTACTAGCTCTACTTCTTTAGCAATGACCGCCTATCGCCCTGAAGAGCGAGACAAAGCGCAGGCAGCCATTAACTTCTTCGTCTTTGGCACTATGGCATTCACTTCTTTTGGCTCCGGCGCCTTAATCACTTCTCAAGGTTGGGACATTCTCAATCTGGGTTCGTTGATACCTGTGTTTGTCACTGCAGCAGCACTGCTTTGGTTAAGAGGCTTTCGCCAGCGGCAAGTTAAATAAGAGATTTTGGGGTTTGAGCTTTAACTGTTTCTCATCATTCATTGCAATGCCCATGTATACCGGCTTACCCGCTTGAGCTGATGAGACGGCCGCCTCATCGATAAAGTCCAAACGAAATAAGCAAATGATTTTTTCCAAATCATCCGCATCAACAGGCTCTTTGTTATAGAGCTTATTCAGAATATCTGTCGCTGTCGCATCAAGACCAACATGCCATGACCATTTCGGATCAGTAATTTGCTGCATGGGAGTAATGCGCACTTCAATGCCCAAAAAGTGGCTTACCCACTTCTCGAGCACGCGGCAGAAATGATTGATGGGAGGCTGACCAAAATTGAGCTGCACCGCAAAGTCATAATCTTCATTCTTGTCCCAATAGAGTTCTGCATTCTCTTCGTGCAAGACATCCAAATCGATTGAGCGCATTGCCATCGACTTCCCTTTGAGAAGATCCATGATGTTGCCAGTCTCACCAGCCTGCGCATTACGAGCAACAACCTCATCGTCAGCGCCCATCACGACACCTTCATCGAGGACGCTAATCTTTTGCGTTCTAAAAAATAGTTCACCCATACGTGCATCGAGTGGATGGCAGTCTTCACCCAAAATATGTCGAATAAATATTTGCGCCAGTCCAGAGATAAATAAAGGTGGCACATCCACACCATCCCCCTTAAATAAGCTCATATAAAAATTCTCTAGAGAGCTCGCTGCCAATAGTTTGGCTCGGTACCTCAACCAAACTTGATAGTTCGCTTGAATATCCGCATCTAACATCGCAGCAATCTCAGCCTCGGCAATCACTACGCGCGGATCAGCCATTAAACGCTGATGCAAGCTGCGCTCCGCATCACAAGATTCAGGAACGAGATTTAACTCTGGCCGAAGTAAATAGGTTCGTAAAAAATCATCTGTAAGCAACAATTGATTGTCAGAACCTACGTCAAGGGTTTTATAAGCTGAATGAGGCCAGAAGTTTGTCATTTAGATTCACGGAAACAAAAAGATAAGGCTCAGAATATACTAGCCCTTCAATTTCAGCCAAAGAGGAAGAGAAGCATGAGTGAACTTAAAAAAATCGATACCGTTGTAGGTGATGGCAAAGAGGCAGCAGCTGGCAATCATGTGGATGTCCATTACACCGGCTGGTTATACGATGAGAACGCGCCCGATCATAAGGGTCAAAAATTTGATAGCTCTTTAGACCGCGGTCAGCTGTTTAGCTTTCCACTGGGTGCTGGCCATGTGATTAAGGGCTGGGATCAAGGTGTAGCGGGAATGAAAATTGGCGGCAAGCGCACCCTCATCATCCCTTCTGAAATGGGCTATGGTCCGCGTGGCGCTGGTGGCGTCATCCCACCAAACGCAACTCTAGTATTTGATGTGGAATTGCATGGTGTAAATTAATTTCTGCTGACTAATGCCCAGAAAGAACAAGGCCACTCATTGAGTGGCCTTCATTTTTTGAGATGCAGCTCGACCGCTTAAGAACGTAAATCTTTCCCGTTCATAGTGAGTTTGTTGGATGAGGTTGTTTGGCACAAACCAATGATGCGATTTCTTTCGGCCATCACCTTATCGGTATAGCCGCCATCATTATCTGCATTGCCAGCACCCACATAGAATTTCAAGCCATTACGCAATGAACCGCTGGTGGCAATCAGATACTTCAATATGTAAGCACCAACCCGAATATTGACCTCAGGCTTTACCGCATCCGTTGCACCGCCATACAAAGCATATTTATCTTTGTGAATGGAGGTCATCACTTGCATCAAACCTTCTGCGCCAGCCTGACTCTTAGTCAATGGATTGAAATTCGACTCAACGGAGATCACCGCCAATAGCAGAACTGGATCAATATTGACCTCTTTGGCGATCAACACGGTATTGGAGACATACTCTTCAATCTTTGCGCGGTCGAGCTTGTACTTCTTCTCAAAGAAATCGGCCACAGCGCGTTGGTTTTGAACTGAGACCATCAACTTGGAGTCGAGCGCTTGAGGATCGATTTTCGATACTGGGATGCGATCTGATAGATGGGAGATGGGCTTAACCTGTGCGTTGGCGACAGAAGGCATTAATAAGGCAACTGTTTGCTGCTGAGCGCTCACCAAGCCCGTCTTGGGAGCGGGTGCGGGCTTGCCATAAATCACGGTGGCGATCTCTTTATCGGCCGCCACTCTTGGCTGCTCTTCTTGATATTGGTCGAGCATTCCAAAGCCGTTTTGCCAAACGATCTGACGAGCCTCATCCGGAACCAACACACGGGCCAAGTCGAAAGCGCCAGCTTGAGTACCGTTGCCGGATAACCAAAGTCCAACAATCATGAAAACGCTGACAATCAGTAAGCCATTTAAGACCCGATAGACGGGTGATAAGGCATGGGCCAATAGCGCCTTGCCGCTAGCCGTTGCTGGCTGCGCTTGTTGCAAGTCACTCGAATTGGCTGAAAAACATTTAATCATTCATTGTGTTGCGGGACCCCACCAAACCAAACTTCTGATTTATGCTGCACCGCAATAAGTAAAAAAACATGAGCCATCCTAAGAAGGTTCTTATATCAAGTCAAGAATAAAGAAAGTCATTTCGATAACTTTTACATCTCGAAATAGTTGATCCCCCTGTTCACCTTCATTCAATTTCAATTTATGTGTTTAATTTCAATAACTTATATAAGTTAGTAAGTGCTAATTTCACACTATAAAAAAGGGACGAAAAACGGACTTTTTTGCTATTTTTAAGAATTAAAAAGCTAGCTTGCCCCATACATCTAGTACCGAGGAACTTCTTTTTTTCTACCGGTAGTGATGTCGAGACAGTCAGGACGCTGTAATCTGCGATCCATTTCATTGATAAAAATTGGCATTGAATTGCAGCGTGTATTGCTTGTAAACCCCTATAAATGCTAGCTATAGGGCTAACTTTTTTCCTGTTAGCGCCCTTTTATTCTTCAAGCGAGTATTTAAAAACGCTTTGCGAAATTAAAGCTCACCTACACTGTCAAACAATGAAATGGATTACAAGACTTCTCCTGCTTCTGGCACTTGGCTTACCGCTTAGCGCGACTGCTGCGTTCGATCAGTGCAAGAGCCTCTTCCCTGAGCAGCAAATCCCCACCAGCCCTCAAGTTGGGCGAGACCTTTGCTTTGATGATTTCGCTATTTATTACTCTCCTATAGATAAGAAGCCCATATATACAGTAGAGAAATTGAACGGCCAGGAACTTCTGGCTCCGCACCCCCGTCGCACTAATCAGTTTTATGAGGAGGCGAGACTACCTTTTCATGAGCGCGCACTGCTTGCCGACTATCGTGGCAGTGGATATGACCGAGGGCATAACGTGCCAGCAGGGGATATGACCCGAGAGCGGGGAATGGCTCAATCCTTTTCACTGGCAAATACGATGCCGCAGGCCAGACAAAACAATCAAGGTCTCTGGGCAAAGCGGGTTGAGGAGCCCACTCGCTTATATGCCAAGAGAGCAGAAGGGGATATTTATATCTTTACCGGCTCAACCGGTAGTTTAGGAAGCATTGGAAGGGGGAGGGTCACGATTCCAGCCCACCTCTTTAAATTAGTCTACGACCCCAATAAAAAAGTGGCGTGGGCCTATTGGGTGGATAACTCTGATGATGCTCAAATGAGTCCCCCGATCTCCTATGCGGAGCTAGTTCAAAAAACAGGGATTAACTTTCATCTACCGCTAGAGAGTGGGAGCACTCCTCCCAAGGACGCAAGCAAGTCCACCTCCTCGCCAAAGCAACTGGTTGGCGGCTGGTACCCCGTCTTCTTTGACCAATACTCACCTAGCAAGGTAGCTGGAATCATTGTCAGCATTCAAGCAGGCAGAGTGGCTAGCGTTCAGATGCAATATGACCGTAATGTGGAGCTGGCACAAAAATTGGCGCAAGAAATAGAAGCGCAGAGCCAGACTAAGGTTGAGCTGATACAAAGCAGCCCACCTGAATCTCTTAATGTAAGTTACGAGCGCAACCGCGTTACGGCTATCGTACGATCAAAATAATTAGCGGCCTTCGCTGCGTTCATGAATCCCATGAGCCCGCTGAATTGGCCCCAATAGACCCCTCAGACCATTGTGATCTAGGGTGTGCATCAACTCCAATAGCTCACCAAGCTCCCCCTTAGGAAAGCCCTCCCTGGCAAACCACGCCAAATAATTACCCGGCAGATCTGCAAGCCGGCGACCAGCATGCTTACCAAAAGGCATCTTCATTAATACGAGCTTTTCTAGGGCTTCCGAGTTCATAGAAGCAAATCTTACAGGCTTCAGCCATACCCCCAACAACAGGGCAAAAGTGGTCATTCTCAATATTGATAATGGTTCTCATTTACTGTATATTGCGAATGATTCTCAATTACTTTTATCAACCAGCCCCACATCACCATGAAAATGACTATTAAACGCATCACCCTCTTTGCCGTCTTCTTGGCCACCGCCCTTCACTTTTCATTCGCCAATGCGGGTGAAGGCGCGTTTGGTTGGATTTACACCTTAGATCTTCAACCCAAGGGTAAGCTTGAATTTGAGCAGCGTTTACAACTCAATAAACAACAAGCCGCGGGTTCCTACAACGCATGGTTCTCACGTTCTGAGCTTGAATACGGCGTGACGAATGACTTCCAACTAGCGGGATACCTCAATGCGTATTACGTCAATGCCAATCAGAACTACACCAACCCGGAGGCATGTGGCGATAGTCCGACATGTACTGGCGGCCAACCAGTTCCTGAGTCGCACAATCCTGCCGCCCCTTATAGAAAAGGTGGCATCGAAGGTGGATCGCTAGAAGCTATTTATCGTATTACCAATCCAGTGACCTCACCAGTTGGAGTTGGCCTCTATTTAGAGCCCACTATTGGTAAAAACAAAAATGAAATTGAAGCTAGGTTGCTACTGCAATCCAACTTCATTGACGATAAGTTAATAGTGGCTGGAAACGTTGTTGCAGCTAATGAGCAATTGAAATTTGTTGGCAATGGCAACGTACCCGAATCTATGCTGGACTTCCTCATTGGAGCGACCTATCGATTTGCACCCAAGTGGTCTGGCGGCGTAGAGGCGCGCTTTCATAATGACTACTCTAGTTACAACCTTCAGAATCAAGTCCAAAAAGCAACTTTCGTCGGCCCTAACTTGCACTACGCAGAGAAAGATTGGTGGGTCACTGGCGCCTGGCGCTATCAGCTTAAAGGTAACACCTGCATGGGTGATGGCACAGCTGAATGTTCCAATGCCCGCGTTTGGGATAGCCATTCTGTCAATGAATTCATTGTCAAAGTCGGATTCCCACTCAACTAAAGAAAGTCTCTTGTAATCACCAAGGAGTAATCATGCAAACACAAAATCTATTAATGGCAGCATTAACCCATCTGATTCAATTTCAGACGACCCATTGCGCGATTGCGAGAGAAAGAGCATTGATGATGTTTGAAGCACTGGCAGAGCTCAAAGAGAGTAGCCCAGAACTTCAAACACTTTGCTGTAAAGCAAGCGATCTCTTAATCGCTTAGCGACTCATTACCTATTTAATCTACAAAATAGAATGCTATGAACTGGAAACCCAACCCCCTACTGATGATTGGCCTTGCTGCGGCATGTGCACCGATTGTTGCGCATGCCAAGATCTACGTATCGACAGATCAAGCCCAGAAAATTCTTTTTCCCAATAAGGCATTAACAAAGAATCCCATCATCATTACTGATGATCTTCAAGATAAGATGCGCTCTGCCTCTAGTATTCGCCACCCATTTCAAGGCGATCGGATTTGGAGGACTGCCGATGGAGGTTGGCTTGTCGTTGATGAGGTGGTCGGCAAGCATGAGATGATTACCTATGCAGTCGCACTCAGCCCTACAGGCAGCATTACCGGAATTGAAATCCTAGAGTACGTCGAGTCTTATGGATATGAAGTGGCTGAAGCGCAATGGCGCAATCAGTTCATTGGTAAAACCGCAGCCGATCCAATCAAGCTCAATCAAGATATTCAGAATATTGGTGGGGCAACCCTCTCCTGTAAACATTTAACTGATGGGGTTAAACGTGTTGCTGTCTTGTATGACTTAGCCCTTAAGCCAGCAGGGCCCAAAGCAAAATGATCCGTTGCAAACCACTTTTAGGCACTTTTGTAGAGATATCTACGGCGGAGGTGGCTAATGCCCCCAAAGCAATTGAGCTCGCATTTTCAGCGATTGAAAAAATACAGAAGCTGATGGCATTTCATCAGGTGGATAGCGAGCTATCCAAGATCAATGCCGGCGCTCATATAGCACCCATCCGTATCGATCCCTGGACCGCTAAAGTACTCACTACTGCCTTGGAAATTTACCAACATTCGGATGGCTTGTTTAATTGCGGCATTGGGCAGCATTTAGTGGCAGCAAAACTTCTGCCCCGGCATCTTAATGATCAAGCGCTTCAATGTGGCGGAATTGAGCATCTGCAGTTTCTTGAGCCCACCCTGATTTATTCGCACTTACCCCTTTGCCTTGATCTGGGTGGCATCGCCAAAGGCTTTGCGGTGGATATGGCGATAGACGCCCTCAAATACGCAGGCATTCCTTCTGGCTCAGTCAATGCCGGTGGAGATATTCGGGTCTTTGGTGAAACGATGCAGGCCATCGAGTTGAGAAACCCAAGCAACCCTCATGAGCTCATCCGGATGGGTGACATGTGTGAAGGTGCGATTGCAACAAGCAGTCTGTATTTTGCAAAACGAGATTCCAATACAAAAAGTTACATGATCGATCCCATCAGCGAAGAGCATATAGACTTTTCGGGATCATATTCAGTCATTGCCAAAGAATGTATGCATGCAGATGCACTAACTAAGGTAGTCAGTATTTCGGGGAATACCCATCATCCATGTCTTCAACTATTTTCAGCACAAGCAATCAGGATTTCACTGCAATGAGTACTCAAAGTCGTTTAGGAAAAATGCCTTCTTGGCAAAGACATTTCGTCTTATTCGGAATGCTCAGCTGCTCCCTGACAGGGGTTGCCTATTTATTGGGCCATGAATTCCATATCCAACGCAGTCTATTAGGCGGCCACTCTGTCCTGGCTTGGCATGGTGTTGCAGCCATGCTAGCAACTATGGCGTTGGGCTCCGCACTCCCATTTCATTTAAAGGCTGGGCTCAAATCTAAAAGGAAGCTTTGGAGCGGCTTGAGTCAGCTGGGATTCCTGCTAACGCTCATTATCTCTGGGGCGCTGTTGTACTACGGACCCGAGGAAATTCATGAGGCGACAGAAATGACGCACTGGATTATTGGCCTAGGATTCTTTGCCATCTTTTTGTTGCATGGCGTGTTCCTCAGAAAGCCAAAACTCTAAAAGAAAAAGGTGTGTCGAGTTTTCTCGGCACACCCAATCGACCTACTACAGCCTTACTTGCAGCAAGAATCCTTGTCGCAAGATGTACCGCAAGAATTGATACCAAGCAATGGGTATGCCGGGCAGAAACGGAAAATTCCGGTAGCTAAAGGAATCACACCGAGCCAGCCCCACCAACCAACAATACCGTTTGCCGCGAGTGCTACGAGCACTACACCAACTACGATCCGTAAAGTACGATCAATACCGCCTACGTTGCATTTCATGTTGAACTCCTTTTAAAAATGTTTAAATAAACACTCTTACTTCTTGCAATAATGCTTGTAGAGCAAAGCCATTACCGCTACCGCCACCTGACTAGCAAGAGAGTAATAAATTTGCTTTCCCTCTCTACGCGTTTTGACAAGTTTTTCCTTACGCAATACTGTTAGCTGCTGCGAGAGGGTTGGCTGATGAATATCCAAAGCCAGCTCTAACTCACTGACACACTTTTCTGCCTGACCTATTTCACATAACAACATCATGCGATCGCGATTGGATAAGACTTTCATCAGTTTGCAAGCCTCGTCCGCCGAAGACTGCATCTTCTTCAATTCTGCTTTGGTAATTATTGAATTCATTTGAGGCAGTCGATTTATAAAGCGTTCAAAGGGATTTTGAGGTACGAGATGCCATTGCCATCAGGCTCAGGAAAGTGTCCAGCTCGAATATTGACCTGTATGGACGGCAGAATTAATGTGGGCATTTCCAGGGTTTTATCCCTCGCCTCTCGCATTTGTACAAACTGCTCTTCAGTTACACCATCATGCACATGAATGTTTTTCAACTTTTCTTCGCCAACTGTCGTCATGCACTGGGCTGACCGGCCATCTGGCGGATAGTCATGACACATATAAAGCTTAGTCTCAACTGGATATGACAATAGCTTCTGAATCGAGCGATAGAGATTCTTTGCATCGCCACCCGGAAAATCGCAACGAGCGGTTCCCACATCCGGTAAAAATAAGGTATCGCCAACAAAGATCGCATCGCCAATTTGGTAAGCCATACAGGCAGGGGTATGTCCAGGTACGTAAATTGCCGTTAGAGATAAATTGCCAAATGCCAATGACTCCCCATCCTTCAGCAGATGGTTAAATTGAGTGCCATCCACCTTAAAGCGTTCGTCTAGATTGAAAACGCCCTTAAAAACACCCTGAACCTGAGTAATGTGATCACCAATCACAATCTTCCCACCCAAATGGCTTTGTAAGTAGGGTGCTGCTGTTAAATGGTCTGCATGGGCGTGGGTTTCTAGAATCCAGTTGACCTTCAATTGATGCGCCTGCACAAAGCCAATCACCTCATCGGCGGATCTTGTCTGAGTTCTGCCTGACTTGGGGTCATAGTTCAGCACTGAATCAATAATGACGCAGGAACTCCCATCCCCCTCATAAACCACATAGGTATAGGTCCAAGTTTCTGGATCGAAAAAGTCTTTAATGACTGTCTGCGATTTTGGGCTCAAAATAGGCTTTCAGGTATGTAGATATTATATATATTTATATACTATATTAATCTAAAATAATTTGCAATGGACTACACAACCCTCATAAGCCCGGCACTTGGAATCCTTGTGGGAGTTCTCATGGGGCTTACTGGGGCTGGGGGCGGTATCCTCAGCGTGCCTTTACTGATCTTCTTTTTGCACCTCTCCATTGCGGAGGCTGCACCCATTGCCCTGTGCGCAGTAGCGCTTGCCTCCAGCATTGGCGCCATACTCGGCCTCAAAAATAAGATATTGCGCTACAAGGCCGCTGGTTTTATGGCGCTCTTTGGTCTTGTGTTTTCACCTATTGGCCTTTGGCTTGCACCGCAGATTCCAAACAATCCCCTGCAAATTCTGTTTGGGATAGTGTTGATATTTGTCGCTACCCGTTTACTGATTCTGGCATATAAAGAAATCAAAGGCATTCCAGAGGGCCTAAGAAAGCCACCACCCTGCCTCATGAACCATGAGATTGGAAAACTCCGCTGGACAGTGCCTTGTGCACGCGCATTGATGTTTGCCGGAAGTATTGCTGGGCTTTTATCCGGTTTATTGGGGGTTGGTGGAGGCTTCATCATCGTGCCAGCCCTAAAGCGCTATACAGACCTTCCGATGAAGTCGATTGTCGCCACCTCCCTCGGAGTTCTCGCCATCGTCACTGGTGGAGGCGCCGTGTTCTCTGCGCTGTCTGGCGGCCTCAATGTGATTGTTGCAGCTCCTTTTTCCTTAGCCGCCCTTGGAGGCTTACTCCTTGGACAAGTGTTTGGGAAAAAATTGAGTGGCCCCAATATTCAGATGATTTTTGCAATTTTCACCTTCATCATTGCTGCTACGCTTCTTGTTAACGCGCTGATCAATTTCACTCTTTAAAAGCCATTTAGCATCACGATATGAAACGCCCTATCATTTCTATTCTTCTGATAATTTGCTTCAGCCTATTCGGAGTCCTGCTGATGTCCACCATCAAACCAAGCACTTTTTTATCAAGCTCAGTGAGCGCCATCTCTGGTACGGTGAGCAATCTCAATAATGAATTACTGGAATATGTGAATCCTGAAAAGCCGACTCACGATCATTCTTCCGTTTACTACAAACGTTTCTTTATCTCGAAATTCAATTTGGATCAACGCGCTATCGAAGCCAAGTTTTCCTCACCAATGACTATTCATGATGGTGATACGGTGGTGGTATCTGGCTATACCAAAGGCGATACCTTTCAGGTACTAGCCTATACGAATAAAACTCAACAAGTCAGCGGTACAGAAAACTGGATTGTGCTGGCCATTGGCGCCCTGTTCTTTTTGGCGGTAGCACTTGGATTGCTTAATTCAGAGCTAGTCATAGAGGGGGCCTGGATCCCAACACTCTTTCTCCTAGGCTTTGTCGGAGTAGCTTTCTATATGGGCCATCGTGCCCTGTTGATTAGAGAGGCAGTCAAACTACTGCAACAATAGAAAAAGCCCTCAAATGAGGGCTTTTTTAACAACAGTTCAGACTGATTGCTTAGTGGCCACCTGCACCACCCAAGTAAGCAGCCTTCACCGCTGGATCATGCATCAACTTATCGGCTGGTCCATGAGTCGCAATTTTGCCGTTCTCGAGAACGTAACCATAGTCAGCCACATTCAAAGCTGCAGCAGCAAACTGCTCAACCAACAACATTGTCACGCCCTGAGATTTGAGATTAGAAATAATCTTAAATACTTCCTCAACCAAAATTGGCGCAAGACCCATGGATGGCTCATCCAAGAGGATGATTTCTGGGTTGAGCATCACCGCGCGTGCCATTGCTAGCATTTGCTGCTCACCACCCGATAAAGTTCCAGCCAACTGATTACGACGCTCTTTCAAGCGTGGGAACATTTCAAGTGCACGCTCTAAATCGTTCTTGATATCGCCCTTTGGACGGCTTCCAGTAAAGCGTGGGAAAGCACCCAACAACAAGTTATCAGTCACGGACATTGTCGTGAACACACGACGACCTTCGGGGCTGTGAGCTAAACCTAAGCGGGCGATTTTATGAGAGTCGTAACCATCAATTTTTTCACCACCCAAAGTCACTTCACCAGCGCTGGGTTTAATCATGCCAGTGATAGCACGCATGGTTGTAGTTTTACCTGCGCCGTTAGAGCCAATCAAAGTAATCACTTGCCCTTTAGGCACATCAATATTGATGCCGTGCAACACTTTTACTTTGCCGTAGCCTGCTTCAAGATTCTTAATAGATAACATGGTATTTACCGATTCAATATGGTTCTAGTGATTAAGTACCCAAGTAGGCATGAATCACCTTCTCGTCTGCCTGAACTTCAGCTGGCTTACCTTCTGCAATCTTTTGGCCGAAGTCCAATACAGAAACGGTATCGCAGACTGACATCACCACATCCATGTGATGTTCAATCAAGATAAAGGTAATACCGCTATCGCGGATCTTACGAATAATGCGCAGAAGCTCTTTAATGTCTGGTGCAGTCAAACCAGCGGCTGGCTCATCCAACAAGAGCAATTCTGGGTCGAGGGCCAAGGCACGAGCGATTTCCAATAAACGCTGCTTACCGTAAGGCAAGTTACGCGCCTCTTCATTCGCTAAATCATCCAAACCAACAAACTTGAGTAGCGCCATTGCGCGAGCGTGCGCTTCAGCTTCTTCCTTCTTGTAACGCGGAAGATGCAAAGCGATCTCAACCATATTGGATTTAAAGGTGTGATGCAAACCAACCAAAATATTTTGGATGGCTGTCATTTCACCAAAGAGTTGCACGTTTTGGAAAGTACGGGCGATACCGGAAAGCGCGATATCGGAAGAGGTGCGACCGACAACGCTCTGACCAGCATACAAAACGTTACCGGCTGTTGGTACATAAATACCTGTCAACACGTTCATCATCGTGCTCTTACCGGAACCGTTAGGACCGATCAAGCCATGAATTGTGCCGCGCTTAATGCTGAGGTTAACGTTATTGAGGGCTTTTAAGCCACCAAACTGCATCAATACAGAATCGACCTTCAAGAGCTCTGCACCAGTATTTTGATTGGTAACAGCGCTAATAAAGCTGACAGAATCATCCACCGCCTCAACAGCATCGCCGCGAGTAGTTTTGGTTTTGCCAACGATCGATTGGTAGAAGCTCTTTGCGAAACCAACGATACCGTTTTGCAAGTAGTACACCACCAACAAAATCATGAAGCCGAAAATACTCAAGCGCCAGTCAGCAATATTGTCCAACCAGAATGAGAATGCTGCCAAGCCGATCACACCAGCTAAAGGTACTGCAACACGTCTTGGGGTGGTAACTTTCTTAGACAGGGCCATCGCTGCGCCAACCGCAACTACGATTGCAATCACAGATGCAACGATGCGGAACAAGTTAATGTCATCCAAGAGTTTTGGCAACAACACAATAATCGCTGCACCAATCACCGCCCCCAAACGTGACTTGCGGCCACCCATAATGATGCCGAGCAAAAATAGAACGGCTAATTCATTGTTATAGGTATTTGGTGAGATGTACTGCTCAGAGTATGCATATAAACAGCCAGCCAAACCAGCAAAGCCAGCACTAATCACAAACGCAATCACTTTAAAGCGATATACAGAAACACCCATACAGTCGCAAGCGATTGGGGAATCACGTAAAGCCTCGAAGGCGCGACCCATTTGTGACTTTACAAAACGATCCACCACAATCAAGGCAAGGATCAAAATGACCGATACCAACCAGAAATACTCAGCCTTTGTCATCGGTACGCCCATGAGCTCTGGCTTAGGAATCTTGATGCCCAATGGGCCCTCAGTCAACCATGTCATTTCGTTAATCAAAATCTGCGCGATCGTACCGAATGCCAATGTCACCATCGCCAAATAAGGTCCGACAACCTTGAGCGCTGGGAGTGCCAAGATACCGCCAAAGAACGCTGTTACTAAAACAGAAGAGGGGATAGTGACCCAGATTGGCAGACCAAAGTGGAAGTACAGAACACCTGCTGTATATGAGCCAATACCAAACAGGGCAGCGTGCCCCAAAGACACTTGACCCACATAACCGACCACAATATCCAAACCAAACAAGAGAATGGTGTAGATCAGAATGGTTTCAGCTAAGTGAATGTAATAAGGATTGTGAACGAACAAAGGCAAACACAGCAGACCCAGGATCGCAATTAATAGAGGTAATGGAGACTTCAATTTCATCATTAAACTTTCTTAATTGCAGATTTACCGAAGAGGCCAGATGGTTTGTATGCAAGAACTAGCAAGAGCAAGATCAAACCTGGAACATCTTTATAGCCAGTAGAGACATAGAAACCAGTTGCAGTTTCAACAATGCCCAAAATCAAGCCACCAACGATGATTCCCATACCGCTTGAAAGGCCACCAATAATCGCGACCGCAAAAGCCTTCAGGCCCAAAGCACCGCCCATGGTCGCGCCAGTCAATGTCAACGGTGCAATCAATACACCAGCAAACGCCGCAGTCAATGAAGACAAGGCATAAGAAAAGGTAATCACCATGCTGGTGTTAATACCCATCAGACCAGCAGCATCACGATCGTTTGCTGTAGCAACTACTGCTTTACCGTAAATGGTTTTACGGTTAAAGAACTCTACCAACAACATCATGACCAAAGCGCCAACCACTACCAAGATTTCCATTGGCAAAATGTTCGCGCCCAAGAAACTCATTGGCTCCATTGGCAAAGGTGATGGGAATGGCAATGCATCACGTCCCCAGATATTCTCTGCGACGTTTTTGAAAATAATACCGAGCGCGATGGTAGACATAATCCAACCAAACTCAGATTTAATTTTGATAGCTGGTCGTACACCAATAAGCTCAACAAAACCGCCCTGGAGCATTCCGAACAAACAAACCACCGGAATCATCACCCAGTAATTCATGCCGAATGTATCCACGCAAGTTAAACCGACTAAGGCGCCCAACATCAAGGCCTCGCCTTGACCGAAGTTCAATGTGCCTGAAGTGGCGAAAGTGAGCTGAAAGCCGAAAGCAATGACCGCATAGATCATGCCTACCGCTATACCGCTCGAGAGGATTTGTGCAAACATTTCCATTGTGTAGACCCAAAAAATCTAAAAACTGTTTTATTAACGAATTCGACATTGTAAGCAAAACGCCGCTTTGTGGGCGGCGTTTTGCTATTTCACAAACTTAATGTTGCAGTGCAGAATAAAAACCAGATTCTAGCTGCAAGTTAGGCAGATAAATTACTTCTTCTTAGCGCCTTTTGTAGCGTCTTCAGCATTCAAGAACTCTACGCGGCCATTCTCAACCACGCCCATTACAACGTCGTTCGCGGTAATCGCTTCGTGGTCAGTCTTGCTAAATGGCTTGTTGTAAGTCATCACAACGCCATCTACTGGAGCACTCAGATTTTCCAAAGCTGCCAAAATTTTTGGTCCGTCTGTGTTGCCAGCTTGCTTAATAGCAGCAGCCAACAAATAAACAGAGTCGTAACCTTGAGCAGCTGAAACTGGAGAAGCGATTACACCGTTCTTTGGCTTGAAGTCTTTGAGGTAAGCATCAACGAAAGCTTTACGCTTTGGAGTTGTAGCAGGCTGTTGAATGAAAGTCTCTGGCATTGTGGCGCCGTTACCGTTCTTACCGGCTGTATCAATGAAGCTAGCCATGGACAATGTCCAGCTACCAATCATTGGCTTTTTCCAGCCCAATTTAGCCATACCGTTAGCAATTTGTGCCAACTCAGGTCCAATTGCGTAAGTCAAAATAACTTCTGCGCCAGCATTCTTCGCCTTGAGCAACTGGGATGTCATATCAACGTCGCCAATATTGAACTTCTCAGTAGCTACTGGAGTGACGCCATATTTCTTGAGGGCCTTTTCCAAGTCCTCACGACCCAATTGGCCGTAGTTTGTTGAGTCAGCCAAAATCGCCACCTTCTTGAGGCCACGCTTTTCTACTGCCTCTTTAGCGATCATTGGCGCTTGAATTTCATCAGCCGCAGAAGTACGGAATACATAGTTTTCCGCTGCGTTTGGAAATTGATGAGTAATCAAAGTACCAGTAGCCACGTTGTTAATCACTGGAATCTTTGCATCTTGGAAAAAGCGTTGTGATGCCAAGGCAACACCAGTATTGATGTAACCGAGGGCTGCAGCAACCTTCTCGTTGTTAATTAATTCTTGAGCGATTTGTACGCCACGTTCGTTTTTAGCTTCGTCATCGCGCTCAACTAAAACAATTTTATTGCCGTTGATACCGCCAGCGGCATTGATTTCTTTAGCTGCTAAACGCACGCCATCACGCATGCTCACGCCCATTGAAGAAGAGCCGCCTGTGTAAGGACCAATAACACCAACTTTGATATCGGCAGCGTATGCGCCGGTTGAAAGCATTGCAGCTGTCGCAACTGCAAAAATGTGACGACGAATATTCATAAAGTCTCCATGACTAAAAATGCTAATTAAATAAATACTTTTTTGGGTCAAACCTAAAACGAATAGTCATCTTACTGTTAATGCAGGGGCAAAAAAAGAGGTTTGTATTAGGGTTTTACATTAGCCCCGAGAGATAAAGCGATGCGCTAAAAATACTGACGCGCCCGCTCTCGCAAGCTTGGCCAGAACAGGTTCACGACTAAGCCGGCAATAACCAATCCGGCTGCCATGATTTTCCAAATCGGCAAAGACTCGCCCAAGAAAAAGGCAGATGCCCCCATGCCGAAAATGGGTACTAATAGCGGGGCTGGCGCAACCACTGCAGCCGGGTGCTTGGAAAGCAACCAGGCCCATGCTGAATAACCAAAAATCGTATTACCCCAAGACTGCCAAAGCACCCCAGCCCAGGCACCCATTGGGGCAGAGCCAATGGAGTGACTCATATGAGACCAGCCACCCTCGAAAAGGAAGGAGATCGCAAACAGTGGCGGGATAGCAAAAGCGCTAGCCCAAACCACATAAGAAAGCATATTTACTGCCCCGGCACGGCGGCTTGCAGTATTGGCCACACCCCAAGAAAAGCCCGTAAATACCACCAAAGCCAAACCTAAGAAGGTGGTTGTCGCATCTGTGTGCAGCGCAATAATTCCCAGGCCAGTCATAGCCACCAACACAGCTACTGCCTGATAGCGCTTCAAGCCCTCTTTGGCAAAGAACATCGCAAAGCCAATAGTGAAAAATACCTGCGTCTGAATGACCAGCGAGGCCAAGCCAGGAGAAATTCGACCGTCAATAGCGTAATACAAGACTCCGAACTGCCCCACGCCTACAGCTAAGCCATAAATACAGAGATTGACCCAGGACGTCTTTGGCCTTGGAAGAAAACAGGCTAAGGGCAAGAACGCAAAGGTATACCGCAGTGCAGCAAAAAGAAATGGGGGAAAGCTCGCTAAGGAAAGCTTGATCACTACAAAGTTGGTGCCCCATACCGCCACGATGGCCAAAGCCAAGAGTAAATGGCTGGCCGGCAGCTGGCCATGGGATTGCTTGGCCTGGTGAGTATGTGGACTATTCACCAGCGAGCAATTCAGCAGCGCGTTGCGCAATCATCATGGTGGGTGCCGCAGTATTGCCAGAAGTAATGGTTGGCATGGCGGATGCATCCACGACACGCAAATGCCCGATTCCTCTCACGCGCAATTGAGAATCGAGGACAGCCATCGGATCACCATCGCGTCCCATTTTGCAAGTACCTACCGGATGAAAAATGGTCGTACCAATATCACCGGCCGCCTTGATGAGCTCTTCATTGCTTTGATATTGCTTACCGGGTTTGTATTCATCGGGCGCATAAGGCTTGAGAGCTGGACTCTCCACAATCTTGCGCGTTAAGCGTAATGAATCCGCCGCAACCTTGCGATCTTCGTCGGTCGATAAATAGTTTGGTGCAATGACTGGGGGCGCTTCTGGATCGATCGAGCTGATATGAATACTACCGCGAGAGGTTGGACGTAAATTACAAACGCTGGCAGTAAACGCATTAAAGGAATGCAAATCCTCTCCAAACTTTTCTAGGGAGAGTGGCTGCACGTGGTACTCCACATTGGCTGATGGTTGATCTGGCGAGCTATACGCAAACGCACCCAACTGGGATGGCGCCATCGACATCGGTCCAGAGCGCTTGAATACATACTCCATACCAATGAGTAATTTTCCCAATAGTGAATTCGCTTTGGTGTTGAGAGTTTTAATGCCATTGACTTTATAGATCATGCGCAATTGCAAATGGTCTTGTAAGTTCTCGCCCACGCCTGGCAAGTCAGCCATTACCGGAACACCCAACTTATTCAGATGTGCGGCAGCACCAATACCCGAGCGCTCCAGAATTTGCACACTACCAATCGCACCCGCACTTAAGATGACTTCGCCTCGATTAGCGACATTGCAATGCACTTCTAAAGTCTTGCCATTCTGAATGTATTGAACGCCGTAACAATCTTTTGTTGCGGGATCAATCAAGAGCTTATTGACGACCGCTTCAGTCAATACGGTGAGATTGGGCCGCTTGATAGCATCTCGTAAAAATGCTTTGGAAGTATTCAAGCGCCAACCTTTGCGCTGACTCACATCGAAGTAGCCCACACCAAAGTTGTCGCCTTGATTAAAGTCATCGCTCGCCGGAATGCCGGCCTCTACTGCCGCCTTTTTAAAAACATCCATGATGGGCCAGCGCAAACGCTGCTTAGATACCGTCCACTCACCGCCCTTGCCGTGCCATTCACTGGGAGCGCCGTGATAATCCTCAAACGACTTATAGCGCTTTAAGGCATTTTTCCAAGACCAAGACTCATCACCTGTTGCCGCAACCCATGAGGCGTAATCCCCCTCTTGGCCGCGCATATAAATCATTCCATTAATAGAGGAGCAGCCGCCCAACACTCTGCCGCGGGGATAGAGCAAAGATCTACCATTGAGACCCTTCTCGCTAGCCGTCTTAAAACGCCAATCTGCCCGAGGGTTATCAATACAGTAGAGATAGCCAACGGGAACATGAATCCAGATGTAATTGTCTTTCTTGCCAGCCTCAATTAACAGAACGCGCTTAGCGGGATTCTCGGTCAGACGCTTTGCCAGCATGCACCCTGCACTGCCGGCGCCGATGATGATGTAGTCGTAGGTGTTTGCTGAAGTCGCTAGGGTCATATCTCAGTTATCTAGATGCGGTTTTCAATGTGGGCTCTCAATCTCTATTATTTACCAACTTGTCCTTTAGCAATGAATCCTGGAAATTGGCTCAAATGACGCAATACCCGTCTAAAATGACCTCATGCACGTCAATGAAAAGAACCGCACCCCCAAGAAAGAAGATCTTGACGAGGGACCAAGCAAATCCGAGCTAAAGCGCCAGATGACCGAGCGCCAGAAATTGGCAGAGGTTTTGGCGGCGCTCAGTAGCGATGCTCTCAAGACCATTCCATTGGATGAAGCCATCAAAGCCGCTATTGCGGAAACTAACAAAATCAAAAGCTTCGAAGCGATTCGTCGCCACAAGCAATATCTTGGCAAACTCATGCGCTTCTTAGATGAAGAAGAGTTAGATGCGATTCAGAAGCGTTTAGATGCCATTCAGGGTGTCAGTAAAGCAGAGACTGCGAAACTCCATCATCTCGAGTCTTATCGCGATCGCTTAATTGCGAATGACGATGCATTTACCAAATTGATTGAACAGTATCCGGATATGGATATTCAGAATATGCGCACACTTATTCGTAATGCGCGTAAAGAAAAAGAAACCAACAAACCGCCTAAAGCGTATCGCGAGATCTTTCGCGTACTCAAGGATATGGGTATTTAATTCCCAAGCTTTAAATCTTGAGCTTGGCCGAGGGAACTTCTACCCAGCGGTATAGATAATTTGCCGCAATCCCACTGCTCAGAACCACTCCCAGCATTAAGCCAAGCGCGATCGCACCATTCTCATGATTGTGTAAGCCAGTAGCGATGTAAATCGCATTAGCTAGCAAGATAAAAGCAAAGTGAATCAGGAAGGCGCAGTAAGAGCGCTGACTAGTCCACTTAATAGCGCGCAGTAGAGCCACCTTCAGCTCTGAACTTGCCCCATTGATAGAGGGATAGTGGGTATTGCCTGCGATCAGCAACAGTAGAGCAACAAACCACGCTAAGAAATTACGCAACCAAATTTGGTGAAATGAAGACGCCACAATAATCACGCCAATCAGCATCAGTGCCAACTTTGCAAATCCTTGGATTTTCTTATCCGCAAAGTTCTTAGCCAGATAAGCTAATACGCCCAAGCCATAAGAGCCAATGAAGTAAATGAAATAAGCCTCATATTCACTAGAGCGATTGAAGTAGAGCAAAGAACTTACCGCAGTAATCCCAATCAACCAAATCAATGCTTGATAAGACGAGAAAGAAATCAACAACACTGCGAGGACGGAGTAAAGCTGCCAATCAATTGCCACATACCAAGCTCCCGCTGAAATAGAATCTAATCCCAAAATGCCTTGCAGAAAAAATAAGTGGGCAATAAATTGACTCAGAGTCTCGGTCTCGCCAACGAATTCATCGTTGACCCAAAAGCGCGCAAGCCAAGCGCAGGCGATAGTAAAGAGCAGTGCCGCAATATACGGCGCAAATAAACGTAAATAACGATTAATGATGACCCGTAATAATTGCCGAATGCTGAACTTCGCATTGGCGAAACGTGTGAGAGATTGGCAAGCTAAATATCCCGCCATCACCAAGAAGATTTGCACCGCGTAACGGCCATACTCAAACAGCCAAGTCATGAGCCCCGGCAAGACTGTCCTCGCATCCACCGCCACCTGCCCATAGCTGGAGAGATGATGGAGGATGATCAGGAGTGCTGCAAAGACCTTGAGGAAATCTATGAGTAGATTACTGTTTTTTATGGAGCTAACTTGCAAAGGCTTGACGATTCAAAGAGGTAAGGACCTTAGTTTAGCGAAGCGGCATAAGCTGCTAGAGCTTCAATGTCTTCATCACTCAAGCCACGCGCCGCACTCCCCATGGTGCCATCCATATCGATACGTGCACCGGAGCGAATGTTCTTTAGTTGAGTAATGAGATATTCAGGAGACTGTCCCGCCAATCGAGCGATATGCTTTTGCCCCTGAAACTGCGCTCCATGACAAGAGTTGCAATATTGAGCGCTTGCAATCTGCTGCCCCTTTGCAATCTTCTCAGAGTTACCCGACTTCGAAAGAGGTGCTGGCAACGCTGAATAGTAGGCGGCAATATCCCGCATATCCTGATCCGTCAGAGCCCCCGCCAAAATCTCCATTGCACCACCCTTGCGCTGCTGCCCACGAAATTGAATGAGCTGATAGGTAATTGATAAAGATGGCTGAGCAGCCAAATTAGGAATATCAGCAGAGACAGAAATTCCAGATTCACCGTGACACGCAAAACAGGTTTGGGCCTTTGCTTTTCCAGCGGCAGCATCCGGTGGAGCGGCATTTGCTAGGCCTGCCATGAAAAAGGCCACCACAAGGGTGGCCTTAGCACTAATAGTCAACTTCATTTGGCGTAAGAAACGCGGAAGATCGCGCCAGTCTCATCATCAGAAACCAACATAGAACCATCCTTCAACATTTGCACATCTACTGGACGCCCCCAGAACTTGTCACCGTCCAACCAACCAGTGATAAAGGGCTCTGATTTGACTACCTTATTTTTAGAGTCCAACACTACGCGTACCACTTGATATCCAACGCGTTGGGTTTTATTCCAAGAGCCATGCTCTGCAATAAAGATATTGCCTTTGTATTCAGGGGGAAATTGCTTGCCATTATAAAAACGCATACCCAAAGCCGCTACGTGCGCACCTAAGTTATAGACTGGCTTATCAAACTCATCGCATGAACGGCCTTTACCAAACTCAGGATCCAAGAAGTCGCCTTGATGGCAATGAGGGTAACCAAAGTTCATACCCTTAGGTCGCACCAAGCGATTCAATGTATCGCCAGGCTTATCTTCAGCAACCCAATCGCGGCCATTGTTGGTGAACCAAAGTTCCTTGCTACCAGGTTGGAAATCCATACCAACGCTATTACGAACACCAGTAGCTACAGTTTCCAAGATGTTAGTCTTCAAGTTCAGACGAACAATCGTTGCGTGGGTTGATGGTGGAACTACGATATTGGCTGGCGTGCCAATTTGGAAATACAGATATTGGCCGTCAGGACTCAATTTCATGAACTTCCAGCCATGAGGCTCATCCTTAGGAAGGGCATCAAACACAACTACTGGTGCAGGTGGATTATCTAAATTCTGCTCAATATTGTCGTAACGAATGATGCGTGACAACTCGGCCACATACAGTGAGCCATTTGCAAAAGCCACGCCGTTTGGACGATGCAATCCTTTGGCAATAGTCTTGACTTCGCGCTTGCCATCCTTTGTTACAACCGCATACACATTTCCAGTAAAGCGAGTACCTACAAATACTGTGCCGTTTGCGGATTCGGTCATAGAACGGCCATTTGGCATACCAGATGCCCACAGCTCAACCTTGAATCCTGCTGGCACCTTCAATTTATTGACTGGAATCTCATCGGCTGGCATTGCGGAAATACCAGGAGGGTTAGGTGCCAAAGATGGATTCATACCATCTGCTGTGCGGCCCTGAGCCCAAGTTGGCGGAATGCCGCTAGCTGGAGCGGCGGCAGGTGCTGGTGCCTGTGCCACTGCGAGAGTTGCAGCGGCCATGCCAGCTGCAAACATCAGAGAATGGATTGTCTTAAGTTGCATTACAAATCTCCTGTAGATTTTTTGTATATTTTTGTAATTTCTTGATTACTTACGCAATGCTATAGCATTTTGATAAATGCATTCTAAATAGCCCGTCTTACTGCAGCGCACAAATTGACACTTAAAAATTCATTCGGGCGCCTACGGTAATTGCCTGCGGCATGCCGGACTGATAAGCCGAAGCTTGAGAGGCGATATTAAAGGTGACGTACTGACGATTGAGCAAATTCACTACCGCAGCAAAAATAGACGCCTGTGGAGTCACCTGGTAATTCGCCTTTAAGCCAATTACTGCATAGGCTGGCACCGGCAAGGAGCCGGTAGACATCCAAGAATTACCCACATACCGAACTGTTCCCGTAAGACTAGCTTGTGGCACTGGATAGTAAGTTAGGCCTGCGTTTGCCATATTCTTAGGAACACCCCCAACCTGGGTGTTGATTGGATCGCTAGTGGCACTCCAAGTGAGCACTGTGCGTGTATAGCTATAACCGGCATCTATACCCCAATGCGGATTGAGATCGTGGTGATATTGCAGCTCTAAACCACGACTCAATAAATTTTGCTGATTGGTGTAGTAGTTGACATTGGTGTAGCCACTGCCGCTCACATTCGATACGCATCCGGAAATTCCTGAGGCGCTGCATAAGCTATTCGCAAATGCGGAATTAGCAGAGGTAATTTTGTAACTAGTGATGGCGTTATTAATGTAATTGTTAAATGCAGTGAATTGCGCAAATCCACTTTTCCACCGATAGTCAGCACCAATCTCATAGCCCGTCATTGTTTCCGGCGTTAAGTTGGGGTTGGCCAGATACCAACCGCCTACCGAGGACCCATAACTACGTAGAGTGTTGTTCATGCTGGGAGCATGAAAAGCTTGATATACAGCGCTGCGCAAATCCCAATCCGCCGTCGCCTTATATACGAGACCCAAGGAAGGGCTGAGTTGAGTCTTACTCTTATTAGGCACCCCTTGATAAGTTGGGGCAGCCCCACTGTTAGCGTTGTAGTACGTCGGTGTCTGACTCGTCCACGAATCCACCCGGGCACCTAAAGTTGCCTCAATCGGAATGGCAGAAGCTCTCGATTTCAACTGCCCTAACAAGCCATAGAAATTTTGTTGTCCTTGAGCATAGTTGACCGAATTCACGACGCCACTTGCCGCCAGATTATTGGTTTGATTAGATGCAGAGATATTGCGCGCATCTACCCCAACAATGTACTGATCAATACCGGCAACATCGACATCATGCGTGTATTGAGCAGATGCGCCTAGTGTGGAATAAGGGTCGGTGTAGTTAGCGTTGATATAGGGTTTATATGGCGCCACCGTTAAATTATTGGCGGTCTGTTTATAAAAATTAGTCGCCTGGTAGTAGGCATTCACTTGTACTTTTTTATTGGTATCGAGCTGCGTAGTAGATCCACTAGCAACATCAGTGGTTTGTATTAAGTTGGGGGCAATCGCATAGTTATTGCTGAGATCGGCCATCGTGCTATAGCCCAAGCGCAAAAATCCATTGGTATCTTGGCTTGGCTTGAAATAATTCTGAAGCCGCACATTGGAATTTTTGACAGCATCTGTACCCATGCCATTTTTGATATTGCTGGGCGAGCCTGGAGAGATTGTCGCGTAATTCTGGAATCCCTCACTCGAGAAATAGTCCGCAGAAAAACGCATTTGCATCCCGTCTGAAACAATCAAATCTTTAGAGGCTGATACATTCCCAGTGGCAAATGATCCATAGCTAGCAGTCACATCTTGAGAGCTATTCTTTGGCGTCTTGGTATTGATGTTGATCACACCACCCATACCGTAGTTCCCCCACAGGCTTGAAACACCGCCACGCACAAACTCTACAGACTCAATCGAGGACATGGGCACTAGATTCCACTGCACCGTCCCATAAAAAGCATCATTTGCAGGCAAGCCATCGATTAATACTAGAGTGCGTCCGTAACCTAGGCCGCGCACGTTAATACTTTGACCTGTAGGGTCCTTTTGGTAATACGGCACATCATTCAAAAATACGCCGGGGACATTCTTGAGGACTTGATCAATCGTTTGATCGGGAGCAATCTCAAGCGTCTCTTTGGTCAAGATGGTCGTATTGAGCGGCATCTGATCCAAGGGAGTGCCCGAACGAGTGGCATTGACAACCACATCGCTTAGGCGCTGATCGTAATTTGGCGGAGGCGCAATCTGAGCCCAAGCCACAGCAACTGGGGCGATGAACAGGGTAGCCAATGGCTTTGGAGTAAACCTATACTTCAACGCTGCGTCCTCTGCCTAGCTTGGCATTACTTAGATTTCGCTTTGCCCATTAAAGACGCGAGCATGGGGTTGCTGCTAGCAAGCTCTTTTTTGGTCTTGGCAACATTCTCTGCCACGCCTGGCTTAGGCACCTTCTTGGCATTCTTCATGCGCTGAGCAGTGGTCAAAGCCAGGTTTTTATAGAGGTCAGTTTTTTTCATTCCAGTAGCACTTTACGTATTTGATGAACAGTCTTATTGTTGCCGACTATTACTTCGTTAATGAGCGCGCAGCCAAGCCAAGAAACAGCAATGACCAACCTTGCAATAACAACTCAATTGCGATCAAGAGTCCAGGCAACCATAAACTGGTTTCTGGATAACCGTTCATGATCAAAACGCCCATCAAGATAGAAATGGCAGAAGACAACACCAACCAAAACCACTCACGGAAATGACGGTGCTGAAATGCAGAGATGAGACGTAGTGCGCCAGTCACAAAAAAGATTGCGGCGAGCCACAGCGTAATAGCCTCTAAAGCCGGAATGGGGTATGCCCAGGTATAAATACCGGCGGCAATATACAGAATGGCCAAGAGTATTTGAATGGAAACACTCTTCCAGCCAGATGACTTAAGTGCGTGAGCAAATTGCAGAGCGCCACCAAAGATCAAGAATGCACCCAATACATTAATTGTCACAAATGAAAATAATGTCTGACCTGCGACACCAATCATTCCCAAAGCAATAAATAGCACGCCCATGCCGATGAGTGCGCCTGGCACTTTAGCTGCAGCACCTAATACTGCCGCGCGGATTTCTTTCATTTGAGCTACTGATAATTCGGCCATCACAATCTCCTATGAATAAGGCAAAACAAAGAGAAAATTCTCTTACTGCTTATAAGCTATCGTCGACTGAGTCAATAAACTGACGAACTGCCTGATTAAACAACTCTGGCTGCTCAATATTCGATAAATGCGCCGCATCTTCCAAGATCACCATCTTTGATCCATCAATCATCCGATTCAGAACGATACCCTGCTCCACCGTACAAGCGGGATCTTTGCGTCCAGACAATACCAAGGTAGGCGCTTTAATCTTTAACAACATCGTACTTTGCGCCATATCCTGAACAGCGCGCCCACAAGCCATGTAACCATTGACGTCGGTACCCATGATCATTTCACGAACCTTTTGAATATCCTGCGGCGCGCGATCAATAAAGGGAGCAGTAAACCAGCGTTTAATCGTACCTTCTACTAGACCTGCAATGCCTTCAGTACGGGCGATTTCAAATCTTTCTTCCCAGAGGCTGCGGGGTGGCATTTCGCTTGCGCTATTGCATAGAGATAGGGAATAGATGCGCTCTGGATAACGAGCACCCAACTGTTGCCCAATCATTCCACCAATCGACAATCCAATGAAATGCACCTTATCAATCTTGAGCGCATCCAGCAATCCAACCGCATCATCAGCCAATTGCGCAATGCTATATGGGCCAGTTGTTGTGCCGGAGGCGCCATGGCCACGCTTGTCATAGCGCAACACACGATAACGATCAGCAAAAGCGGGCACATTCCAGTCCCACATTGCGCCATTGGCCATCAAGCTATTGGCAATCAAAATCACATGCCCATCTTTAGGGCCATCAAAACGATAAGCAATATCGACCCCGTTTACCTTGACGATCTGTGCATCTAGCAATTGACTCATTTATCTCCGCCTCTTTTGGCTAATTTCATGTTTTTACCTCCCTAATCAGGATCATGGAGATCTTGAAAGGAGCGTGGTAGATTATCCAACGAAACTATAAAAACAACTAAGGAGATACGATGTTCTCATTGCGCGATTCTGCTGCTCGCATTCCACACTTGCTCTTAGGCGCCCTAGCCAGCTTAAGCCTGATGAGCCATTCTGCTCATGCCCAGAACTTTCCAAATCGAACGGTCAAGATGGTGGTGCCCCTAACTACCGGTTCTGGTGCTGATATTGCAGGTCGCGTGGTAGCCAAAAGCTTGACCGAGACCTGGAAACAACCCGTCATTATTGAAAACCGGCCAGGAGCCGGCGGCCTGATCGGCACTGGCGTAGTCGTGAATGCCGATCCAGATGGCTACACATTACTAGTGCAATCAGCATCGTATGCAGCCAATCCCGCTATTTATAAGAAACTGCCTTATGACCCCCTCAAAAGCCTGATCGACGTCGATATCTTGGGTCAGACACCATACGTCATGATTACTGCCGCAGATAGCCCTTATCAAACCATCCGGGATCTGGTCATTGCCGCCAAATCCAAACCCGATGAAATCACCTTTGCTTCCGCAGGCGTTGGTAGTTCAACCCATCTCGCAGCAGAATACTTTAACCAGATGATGGGCATCAAACTGACTCATGTCCCGTATAAAGGCTCACCCGAAGCGATTCAGGACACCATGTCCGGCAGAACGGCTTTTTATATGGCGCCGTTAGATACCGCCATTGGGCAACTAAGAGGTAGCAAAGTTCGTGCTCTAGGCGTGACCAGCAAAACGCGTAATGCGACAGTCCCAGAAATTCCTAGCATCGCCGAGCAAGGCTATTCTAATTTTGATATTGGTCTGTGGTTTGGCGTCTGGGCACCTGCCGGAACACCTGCTGCGATTGTGAAGAAAATCAATCACGACATTAACGCAGCGATGCAAAGTCCAGAAGTAAAAGCAGCATACGAAGCAAAAGGAATTAAGGCAACACCTATGAGCCCACAAGAGTTCAGCAAATTTGTTCGTGAAGAAATGGCCAAGTATCAAAAGATTGCCAAAGATGCAAACATCGAACCTCAATAGTTCAATGCCAGTATTCGATGCTCCACTCTGCCAAGCTCCCGATGCAGAAATACGATCACCCAAGATTGCATTTCCAGCGGGGGCGGTAGATTGCCATGCCCATGTATGTGGGCCAGCCAGCCAATTTCCGTATGCCAAGGAGCGCATCTACACACCACCAGATGCAACACTTGAGCAATACGAACATTTGCTCAACATGCTGGGCATTGATCGTGCTGTTTTGGTTCAGCCCAGCGTATACGGAACAGACAATCGTGCAATGCTCTCAGCGCTATCACTAAACCCTAGTAAGTTTCGCGGTGTAGCGGTATTGGATCAGAATATCTCCGATACAGAATTGGAACAGATGCATCAACTGGGCGTTCGTGGGGTGCGCTGCAATATTGTCGATGTTGCTGATAAGTCTGCCGGCCTTCCCATCAAAGCACTGCGAGAACTGGCGCAACGTATTCAACCCTTTGGTTGGCATCTAGAGTTACTCATGCACGCCAATGAATTTCCCGATCTTGAAAAAACTTTTGAGAACTTTCCGGTAGATTTAGTCTTTGGGCACTTTGGTTATACCCATGCAAAACATGGAGTTCAAGACAAAGGCTTTCAAGGTCTATTAGGGCTATTACGAAATGCAGCGGCATGGGTCAAGATGACCGGCCCCTATCGCATTGGTGATGGTGATTTACCCTATGCTGATATGCGCCCTTTCAATGAGGCTGTGCTCCTCGCAAATCCAAGGCGCTTGATTTGGGGTAGTGATTGGCCCCATGTGATGGTGAAGAAGAAAATGCCGCACGATGCAGACCTATGCGACCTTTTTGGATCTTGGGTAAGCGACCCCGTCCTGAGAAAGACGATATTAGTTGATAACCCCTGTATCCTGTATGACTTTCCTGCCATCGGCTAGGAATTCGACAGAAATTCGCAATCAGAAAGAAGACCTTTAAATGGATACTACTTTTACCGTTGTTTTAGGCATTGTGGCAATGCTGCTCCCCCTCGTTGTTGCTCGTTTAGTGTGGAAGCGTTTTGACCAATACTTTGGTCGCAATGATGAAGCCTATATGGATAGCCTCGAATACTTTCTCAAGAAACTGGGCATTACGATTTTGGTGGCCTTCATTCTCTTATGGCTCGGCATCAGCCTAGTCTTTAGTGGCAGTCCGAACTACTAAACAAGTCCATCAATAGCCAGAAACCATCATGAACGATCAACTCAAAACTATTCTGATGAAGGCAAAGCTGAACTTTGCCATCCTGGGTAGCATCCTGGTTCTAGCCATTGTTGGCAAAATCGTCAACCCAGAACTCACGAACAGCATCTTCCTGATGGCCGATCAATTGGTTTCTGAATTGATTCTGCTATTTGTCGCCATTACCCTGGGCGCATTCATTCCGAACTTCAAATTGGTGGTGTTTGGAGCAATCGCCGCTTTCATTGCGGCAGCTGTAGCCATACAAACAGGACTTTTTACTTACCTCACCCTCGACTATCTATTTGCGGTTCTACTAGTTGTCTTAGGCTTTGCCTCTATTGCGAACCTCTATAGGCACTATAGGGAATTCAGCCTCTAGTCGCCCGACTGGCAATACAAGATGAAGAAATAAAGCCCCAATTGATTGGCGCTTTATTTTTAAGTGTTAGATAAGGCATTACCCACCTTCAACCCATGGAGACGTTGAAAAGGTGTAAGCCTCACTCTGACTCCTTAAGGTGACTGCAGCATGATTAACAGACAAAAACCAAGACTGTTCATCAATTTTTGGTTTTATTGTCCTGAAAACATCTGGATCCAGAATTGCGACACACCATGATGGATTCTTGTCTCGAACAGATTCGTAAACAATCGCCTGAATATCCGCCTTTCTTGCTACACGAGCAATTTCTTGTGTATTGAGATATTGACTAGAATCACCCCAGACTCTGGCATCTTCAGAAAAAGGGGGCAACCTCAGATCAACGGCATGGCAAGATGGGTCACAAGAAAACACCGTATGGGCAATAGGACCCAAGCAGTTCAATTCCAAAGCATCTTTTAAAAAACGCCAGCGCCAATATCCAAGCTCTGCACCTGCAGTTCGAATAGATTGGGCGCCATAGAAAACTCCTGGATCAATTTCCGATCGAAATCGAGATCCCCCTCGTTTTGGGTGATACCGAAATGGGGTTGCGAATAAGTAATCGAGGCTTGCAGTTCCTGGCCGAAAAGAAGGTTTACTAGCTTCAAGTAATGACTCCAGAGTCTGTTGCTCCTCCAAGCCATCCACCAACTTCATTGTCGAGGCAATATGTTGAGCCTCCACAATTCGCCAAACCTTTTCCTTCCAGGGAAATGCTTCAGACGATACCGCGTGAGGAGTCCAAGTATTGAACGACACGTACCAATCCTTCCGTTGTTACTATTAAGGCAATGGGCTTGGCATGCAAACCTAAATTGTCACTATTGAGCCATTGACGCGCTATCTGATCATCGCTCACGATCGAATCAAGGGATCGATATAAACGCACAAAAAGGAGTGAAAATTCCCATTCCTTTGCCCCCTCTTTTATCTCATATCCACCTTGGTAGAGACGGGTAATGGTTGGGGGGCTAAGCCCTAATACCCGAGATAACAATGCATGTGAAATCTGTAATCGATCCGCAACTCGAATAACCGCTTTAGCCAAGACGCTTGCTGGACTGGAGATGGGTTGCATTTGATGTGCTAGAGCCATGATGATGAAGTCTTTAGTTTCATTGGAAATATTATTACATAATAATTTCTATGGAAATTATCCCAGTTAAATCAAGGGGTATCAGCCCAATATCAAGGCTAAACCCAATTTTCATGGCTTTATATATCTTTTTAGTTATATAGACTCAATATTTAATTCGTTGTAGAAATACTCAAGCCACTAGACAATGTGTGCCTATGTATAAATACGACCATATTGACCAAACCCTTGTAGATCAACGGGTTGCCCAATTCCGAGACCAGGTTGAGCGCCGCCTCAATGGCACCTTAGCCGAAGAAGAGTTTCGCCCTTTACGCCTGCAAAACGGTTTGTACCATCAGCGCCATGCCTACATGTTGCGCGTTGCCATTCCTTACGGCTTATTAAGTGCCAAGCAATTACGCACCCTCGCCTTTATTGCCGACAAATACGATCGTGGTTATGGTCACTTTACGACCCGTCAAAATATTCAATACAACTGGGTGGAGTTAGAGCAGACCCCCGATATCTTGGCCGAGTTAGCCAAGGTCGAGATGCATGCCATTCAGACCTCAGGCAACTGTATTCGTAACATTACGAGTGATGCCTTCGCAGGGGTTGCTGGCGATGAATACATTGATCCAAGACCCATCTGCGAGCTACTGCGCCAATGGTCCACCCTGCATCCAGAGTTTGCACACTTGCCACGTAAATTTAAGTTTGCAATCAATGGTGCTAAAGAAGACCGCACTGTCTTGCTTTGCCATGATGTTGGCATTGAACTGAAGAAAAATCCCGAAGGTGAACTCACTGCTGATATCTATGCGGGCGGCGGCATGGGTCGCACCCCGATTTTGGGTTCATTGATTAAGCAAGATGTTCCTTGGCAAGTGTTACCCAGTTATCTGACTGCACTATTGCGCGTATATAACCGCTTTGGCAGAAGAGACAATCTATACAAAGCGCGTATCAAGATCTTAGTAAAGGCTTTAGGCCCAGAAGAATTCGCACGCCAAGTGGAAGGTGAATGGGCGCAGTTACACAACGCAAGCAAAAATAGCAAAGATAACTTCACTCAAGCTGAATGGGATCGTGTTGCGAAACACTTTACTAAGCCAAGTTATAAATCATTAACAGCTGTAGACAATGAGCAGTTAGCCGCTCGCTTCACAGCAGACTTAGATGCTAATGAAAAAATTGCCTTTACCCGTTGGTTAGAGCGCAATGTCAAACCGCATCAAGTGCCTGGCTATGCTTCAGTGATCTTGTCACTCAAACCCCATGGCACCGCCGCTCCAGGCGATGCAACTAGCGCCCAAATGAACGCCATTGCTGATCTCTCTGATCAATTTAGTTTTGGTGAATTACGCGTTACTCACGAACAGAACTTAGTGCTGGCAGATGTTGAACAAGCGGAATTACTCAATCTCTGGCGTGCTGCCAAACAGCAAAACCTCGTGCTACCAAACATTGGCTTGCTCACCGACATCATTGCATGCCCAGGTGGTGATTTCTGCTCATTGGCTAATGCCAAATCCCTGCCCATTGCTAAAGCAATTCAAGAGCGTTTTGATGACTTGGATTACTTGCATGACTTAGGTGGTATCACTTTAAACATCTCTGGCTGCATCAACTCTTGTGGCCATCATCACGTTGGCAATATCGGCGTTCTTGGTGTAGATAAAGATGGTGAAGAGTGGTATCAAATTACTCTCGGTGGCGAACAAGGCAATGATGCCTCCATTGGCAAAGTCATTGGGCCTTCTTTCTACGCCAATGAAATTCCCGATGTGATGACTAGCCTCATTAATACTTATATAGAGCAACGCACTGGTGATGAACCCTTTATCGATACTTACCGCCGTTTAGGTGTAACACCCTTTAAAGAGGCCGCCTATAAGAACGCATTAAATAAAAATGATGCTAAGCACTCCAAAGGGGCGACAGCCTAATCCTGGAAAACTATGAACAAGCAAATTATTTCTTTTCCAAAAGACGGCAAGCCCACCCTCATCGCCAATGAATGGCAGGTTTGGGATGGCGAGCGTGATGAAGGCGGCATTCCAGATCTGGAGCATGGATTCCACAAGGTATTGGTGCCATTTCATTGGTGGATTACTCATCATAAAAACACTGATGTAATAAATAGAGCAAGCAAAGGCGAGATTGGCGTTTGGTTTGCTGCTGATGATGACATCCTCAAGCATGCTGACATTATTGAAGCGGGTAAAGCCTTATGGCCCGTGGTTGGTGCGCACTTCCCTATCTTTAGAGACGGCAGAAGCTTTAGTACTGCAGCCCTCCTCAGAGATCGATTTGATTGGCAAGGTGAAGTTCGTGCGATTGGGGATGTCTTAATTGATCAACTCTTGCAAGGCGCACGAGTGGGCTTTGATGCTTTTGAACTGCGTCCGGATCAAAAGCTCGATGTTGCTCCCAAGCAATTCGATCTTTTCTCAGTGGTAACGCAAAACAGCTGGCGTGATCAACGCGCAACGATTGCGACAGCCTAAAAAACATCAAAGATCAAAGATTAAAAACGTCATGACAACTTCTACTCTCGGTAAAGTCTATTTGGTTGGTGCCGGCCCTGGCGCCGCTGACCTAATCACCGTGCGTGGCGCCAAGTTGCTCGAGCAAGCAGATATTGTGTTTCATGATGCGTTGGTAGATTCAGCAATGCTAGAGCTCTGCCCTCAAGCGATTAAGGTGCCTGCAGGAAAACGCTGCGGCATGCTATCTTCAGCGCAGCACTTCATCAATAAACGACTGATTGATGCCGCAAAAAAATATCAAGTAATCGTTCGCCTCAAAGGGGGTGATCCCATGATGTTTGGTCGTGCTGATGAAGAGATCCAAGCACTCAAAGATCACCAGATTGAAGTGGAAGTTGTGCCTGGCATTACTGCCGCATTGGCGGGTGCAGCAGCTATTCAGCAATCACTGACATTACGGGGCGTGAGCAGAAGTGTGGCTTTTGTAACCTTGGCACAAGCCACTGAAGGTACGGAAAACGTAGCAAGTAAATCAGAAGAAAAACGTAATCAATTACTACGTAATAAACCCCTACAAAATCCTACTGCAGATACTCTTGTGTACTACATGGGACGCAAGGACGCTGCCAAGATAGCGCAGCAATTAATACAAGGTAGCCCTAATCAGACTGCCGATACACCAGTACATATTCTGGAAGCAGTTAGCACCCAAAATGAGCGTCATTGGTCTAGCACTCTAGGCGAGCTCTCGAAAGGCAAGGCGGATCAGTGGTTTGATGGGAATTCACCAGCATTGATTATGGTTGGCGAAGCTTTACGAGAAAAGCAGCAGACAAAGAATCAAGCAATCGAGTTACAAAGCCCTAGCACCAAAGTCAATGATGGCTTGCAAGACAGCGAGATCATCACCAACAGCAGGCGTAGCGCTTAAAGTCACCCCGGGGAATTTTTCTCGACAGGCAGAGAGTAGTACCGGAAAGTCATTGCGCAAATGGCCGCCTTGGCCAAAAAAGACAGGCACAACCACCACCTCTGTAGCACCAGCAGCCACCTGCGAAGCAATCGCCTGCTCTAGGTTGGGCTCCATGAGCTCCAAAAAGGCCAATTCCACAGGAGTACTAGGATGTTGCGCTTTCCAGAGCGAAGCCAGGCGATCAAAAGGCTCGCGCCAACGCACATCACGGGCACCATGACCAAATAAGACGATTGCTTTCGTATTCATGCAAACCTTTTAAACTATCAATAATTAATTACCCAAGCTTACCCTGAATTTAAACGCCTCACCCATATATATAGACCAGATCGAATATGACAAATCTACTTAACCAAACCTGGTTCATCGTCTTGATGGGTGCAATTCTCATTGGGGCCGTACTTTCAGCAGTTCATCATGCCGAAGTGATTGCGCATAAAACCGGTGAGCCATACGGCACATTGGTCTTATCCATTAGCGTCACCATTATCGAGGTCTCACTCATCATTGCCATGATGTTAGCTGGTCATGAAGGTTCTGAATTTATCGCACGCGATGCCGTTTTTGCAACCGTCATGATTGTGATTAATGGGGTGATTGGTCTATGTATCTTCATGGGCGGATTTAAGCATTATGAGATGTCATTTCGCAATGAAGGAACAAATTCCGCATTAGCAGTACTTACCGCTTTGGCGACATTCATTCTGGTAATGCCGATAGTGACAACGAGCACACCAGGGCCGGACTTTACAAAGAGCCAGCTAGCATTTGCTGGCATTGCCTCCTTTGCTCTATATGGCGCCTTCTTATTCTTCCAAACAGTAAGCCATCGTGACTACTATCTACCTAAAGCAGAAGACCAAAAGGTCGATAGCGATACACATGCAGACAAGCCAAGCAATCTAAAAACTAGCATCAGCGTAGTTTTATTGCTAATCTCGCTTGCTGTGGTGGTGGGTTTAGCTGAAGCGCTCAATCCTGCAATTGAGGCTGGAGTAAAAGCAGCGGGCGCACCCAAGACAGTGGTGGGCATCGCCATTGCGATGCTAGTGCTGATGCCAGAAGCCTATGCAGCGGTGAGAGCTGCTAGAGCCAACCGTCTGCAAAGTAGCCTAAACCTAGCCTTAGGCTCGGCCTTGGCCAGCATTGGACTAACCATCCCAACAGTAGCGGCAATAGCCATCTTCTTCAATCTGCCATTAAGTCTGGGTATTAGCTCATTAAATATGACCTTGATGTACCTGTCATTCTTTATTGGCGCCTTAACTCTGGCAATTGGTAGAACCACCCTACTGCAAGGTGTGGTGCACTTAATTATCTTCTTTGAGTTCTTGTTTTTAAGTTTGGTGCCTTAATCATATTTAGGCATGTTGGAACTCGAACTATGGCTTATTTCTCCTATAAACCAGTTTAAGAATTTATAATGACCGAATGACTGGTTTATTGGCCGCATTTTTCTCTTCCTTTATCGCCACATTGCTGATTATTCGTTTTCAGCATTTGCATAATCATATTTCAGCAGATTCGGATTTATCAGGGCCACAGAAATTTCATAAAATTTCCGTTCCTAGAATCGGTGGCATTAGCATTGCAGCGGGGATTTTTACTGCCACACTCTTTCGCCTTCAATCCAATCCAGGCGCCAGTCTTGAAGCAACTCTGCTAGTTTGCGCAATTCCGACTTTTGCGATTGGCTTAACGGAAGACCTCACTAAAAGAGTGGGGGTCAAGTCCCGACTCCTGTTCACTGCGATCGGAGCTGCAATGGCAGCAATCTATCTCGGAGCAAAAATCACTAGATTAGATATTCCAGGCGTGGATTACTTGATTGCACTCCCAGGCGTTGGTTTAATTTTGACGATCTTTGCTGTTACCGGCCTAGCCAATGCCTATAACATTATCGATGGCTTCAACGGTCTATCAAGCATGGTTGGCATCATTACGCTGATGGGCCTAACGTATGTAAGCTATACCGTTGGTGATCCCCTCATGATGTATTTGAGCCTCGTCATGGCAGCATCTATTTTGGGATTTTTCCTATGGAACTATCCAAGAGGCCTCATTTTCCTAGGTGATGGCGGGGCCTACTTAATTGGCTTTTGGATTTCAATCGTTACCGTCTTACTTGTGGCGCGCCATCACAATATTTCACCTTGGTTTGCATTGCTTATAAATGCTTACCCGATCCTAGAAACGCTATTCACTATTTATAGAAGAAAAATTCATCAAGGTATAAATCCGGGATTGCCTGATGGCATTCACTTTCATACGCTCATCTTTAGAAGAATTCTGAATCCGATTTGCAATACGCAAAAGGGCGACATCTTCACAGCCAATGCTAAGACCTCGCCTTATCTTTGGGTCTTAACTGCGATGGCAATAGTTCCAGCCATCCTATATTGGAATTCAACCTACATCCTCATTACCTGCTCAATCATATTCACGGTAAACTATGTTTGGCTATACAAAAAGATTGTGACCTTCAAAACACCGGACTGGATGCATCCTTACTAATTCACAAAACCAAGTGAGCCAAGAATCTCACATAGTACGACACATCTTTGAATGACAAATCATTTAAAGAATTTGAGTGTACTCAAAATCTGCCACACCAAAATCAGAACAACTAAAGTGGCAACCACCACAAGACTCAACTCAATACGAAAGAGCTTTGATCGTTTATGAATATATTCAATGGATAGCATGGCGATTCCTTAAGCAATCGAAAGATTGAGCATAAAAATATCAATGAAATATTGCTATCAGATGTAGTTGATTTGAAAGAATGAAAATTCTTACAGCTGCAACTTAAGTGATTGATATATGGCATTAGCGGGCGCTTCTCATTACATAATCCCAGTAAAGTAGCGAGATCTAGCGAGTCCCCTACCATTCTCTAAATGAGAATGAGTCCGTTTTGTAAATTGGGTGATTTTTGCAGGGTAGCTCAAAATCCTCAATCTAAATACGTCTTATTTAGATTAACAGGTAAAAAAATAGGACTCGAAGACTCGTTACTCCGAGGCACTATCTTCGCCTGAATCGACTACGTTTCGCGAAGCCACATCAACCACTTGCATCTTGCGCTTCCACTCCTGGTGTTTGCGTAGCTCACTTAAGGTACGATAAAAGTTCCGACGTAAATCATCAAAGGCCCTGCTCGGCCTCTCGTTTTGCATGAGCTCCATCAGGCGCTTATCCTTAACAACCTGCAACTCTTGCTCAATCTGAGAGCGGTTGTCACAAAACCAAATCATTTGGTTTAAGTCTTCAATCGCAATTTTTAAGAAATAATTCCAAAAGAGCTCCGCCTCACCATCATCATTTTCAATCTCATAATGAAGCACATTCTTAGCTATTGGATTGGTAAACCCATAATGATCAATATACTCCACCAACTTTTTATGAATTAATGGATGAGACTTCTCAAGCCCTTCAAGCTCCTCGATAGTGGCTCCCTTGACTTGAAAGCGCTCGGCGTAAGCCTTAGCTAACTCTGCCTCGTTTTTAATCTCACCTGTATAGCTTGATAGACGATGGAGATTGGATTCAACTTTATGAGACGAAAGATATTGAGTATCTTTTTTATCAAAATAATCTAAAGGTGCATTAAGGCGAGCTAGCGTAAATCGTAGCTCGAGATTTTCAAGACGAATTTTCTTCCAAGCCAGCACTGCAAGATCACGCACCATCGCAATCTCGGCCATGTCTTCTGGATGAAAGTCTCTAACGAATTGATCTTCAATTTGACGAAACTGAGACTCGTCCTCACCCGGCAAAATCAAGGTATTGGAATAGGCACCAGTCTTTAATGCATTTTGTGACGCAATCTTTTTACCCTCATCCGTTTGTGGTCCGCCCGAGCGACTTGATTTGGTGACAGATGAGGACTCGGCCATGATTTAGCCCTTATTAAATAGTCGAACACCAGGACCATCATCAGGGGTGCCAATGAATTCGATGCCAGAGCTCTCAAGGGTACGCTTAACAGAATCAAGCGTCTTGATGTTGGCAGACGGCACACCGTCAAAGGACTCTAGACGCACAAGAGTTGTAAATCCAATTCCAGACAATTCAGCCAGTTTCGCCGTTGTAAGCCCAAGCAAAGCACGCGCAGCCTTAATTTGACCACTTGTAATCAAGATTAAATTAACCTATAATGATATTATTTATTGTATTTAAGTAATATTTGATATCTTATTGGAGATAAAAAATGCTTATTAATCAAGATTTTGCACAATCCAGACCCAAAAGTCCAGTTAAAAGAAAATTGAAGTTGGTTAAGAGTAACAATCTAGAGATAGAGGAAACCAGTCAGCTATCAGATATAAATCAAGATACAAAACTTTTTCAAGAAACCATCGTTAAAATTGAAGGCGCTTATGCACAGGCTACGATTCGCGCTTATCGCGCTGACTTTAATGATTTCATTTATTTTTGCCATGACAGAAATGCCAATGCACTTCCAGCTCAGCCCATCTTAGTTGTGCAATACATTTGTAAATTGACGGATAGTGGCAGATCATCAGCGAGTATTCGACGAGCCTTGTGTGGACTATCTGCTATTCATAAACTCAACCGCTTCGAAGACCCTGCTAAAGATCCTGATGTAGCTTTAGAGATGCGAAGAATGCATCGCAAGTTAGGACGCTCCTGCAGTCAAGCTGGCAGCATCAATATAGAAACCTTGGAGAAGTTGTTATTAGCTACCGATGATTCCATTAGAGGCATTCGCGAGATAGGGTTTTATTGCTGGTGGCCTATGACACCCTATGCAGACGTACTGAATTAGTCTCGCTACAAGTCAGGGATGTCAAAATCAACATTCAGAATGGTACTGAGACTTCATCCATTCTCCTGAGAAAAAGTAAGACAGATCAAGACTCCACGGGGAAATGGCTACACCTAAGTCAAAGAGCCCACCTAGCATTGGTGGAGTGGATGAAAGAGCTTCCTGAGGGACAGGAATACCTCATGGTCGGCATTAACCGTGGAGGAAGAATTTCATTTAGTAATCTGGGCTCAGGTCAGGTCAATCGCATCTACAAACGAATAGCTAGGAATGCAGGTCTTAATGAATCAGTTATTAAAAGGATCAGCGGACACTCAATGAGAGTAGGTGCCGCGCAGGATTTACTAAATTCGGGAGCAAGTATGCCAATCATCATGCAGCGCGGAAGATGGTCAAAGACTGATACTGTTATGAGATATTTAGAGCACATCGGTTGCGCGAGCTAGGCCTTAACAGTCTAGAGTTAAACACCAAATCCCACGGTAATTGTCCATAAAGAGAAGATGACCAACTCAAAAGGGGTGTATTTATCAAATATTCATTTCCAATCCTAAAATTAACATTTTAAAAATTAATAAATAGAAATATATATGCATATGATAAAGTTGGCATTAAAAATAAAGATTCCAGATTAGATTTATGATAATAGATTAGGAATTATTTATTAAATTTAATTAAATGATTAATAAGTTAAAGTAAAGAGAAATAAATTGAATATTCTAAATGCATCTGATAAATACATGACCATAAAAAGAAATTATAAATATATTCCTTATTATTTAGCAACATACACTTTCTTAATAAGTATTATTTTTATGCCACTTTATCAGAGCGGCGACCAAACACTTTATAGAACATTCCACGAAATAATGATAGAAAATAGTGAATTAGCTAAATCTTACTATATAGAAAAAATTGGTGCTTCTGATATGGGGTATTACTATCTTATAAAAATACTCTACTTTGTAAATAAAGACTGGCTAATAATATTAGCCAATACAGTTATAGGGATTTTATTTGGACTAATTCTGAGGGATTATAATGTTAGTAAATTAACAGTTCTATTTTTATCTACAAACTACTATTACTTTGTCCTACTATTTTCATTAGAAAGATTAAAATTTTCAATTATTTTTATACTGATATCAATATTAATACAAAAATTATACCTTCGCTACATACTTCAAGGTATTGCCTTATTTATTCATACACAAAGTATTTTTTTAATCTACCTAATAGATTCGTATATGCTATTAAATGTAGGTATAAAAGAAATTTTCTACTATATACGATATAATTTATTGTATGTGCTATTTTTATCAGCCTGTATTATTTTTTTATTTATATGCTTTATTGATTTAGAAAAAATAGTGAGTAAAATAAATTTTTATTATAGTCAACCAATTGATGATTTATCGGCTATAAAATCTATTATATTATTATCTATTATATTTTATTTAGGTGGAATAGAAAATATTAAGGTGCCATTTTTAACATTTCCAATATTTTTAGTTACATTTTTTTTGGGGGGTGAAAGGATTAACATAATTTTATTTAGCATTATTATTTATCTATCTATTATTAATAATAAATCAAATAAAATATTTTTCACAATTTGTACATACTATAGTATTTCTGGATTAGCATTCCTAATAAATATTATTAAATATGGCAATGGAGATAATTCAAACATATTTAAATTATTTATAAGGCTTTTAGAATAACTATAAATAAAAAATGATGTCTTAAAGGTGTGAAGATGTCCAAAACAGTTATTCCTTGGAATCCCTTCTCCAATCCTCACAAGATTTACTAAAAAAAATTTCTAACTGATGAGTTAAAAGCCTCGCCTACCCTCATTTATTTATAGTGAAGGTGAAGAAAATTGAAGTATAAATAGTTAAAATTAAAAGCTTATAGCATGCAGCAATTGGGCTAATTTAAAAGTCACCCACCTAAGATCTACAAAAACTGAAAAATCTTAGTGAAGTTTTTTAAAATTAATGCCTTAAGTGCGCTAAAGCGACAAAAACCAACAGAACGAAGCACCATCCAATCCTCATAAGACTTTTTAAAGATGGCTGAAAAAGAATGATTGCTGGTACCGCCCAGCCTCATTTGAACTAGAACCTTGTTAAGGTATACAGTCTTAAATTCAGGAATTGAAAACAATTTCAAAATACTCAAATAATCAGCGGCAATTCGATACTTATCATTGAAGCCTCCTATGCGCACATACCACTCTCGACGAACGAATAAAGTTGGATGGGGCGGCATCCAACCCGCGCCTAATAAATTATAAGAAAAACTTGAGGATCTCCATCTTCTGATAACTTTTTCAATATTATACTTATCAACATAGACAAGATCTCCATAGACACCCTCAACCGAAGGGTCCGAAAATGCAAAAGCAATATCACTCAAAACGCTGGAATTGGCAAAAACATCATCCGCATGTAAGAAACCAATAATCTCACCAGATGATATTTTTAGCCCCTTATTCAGTGCATCATAAATACCACGATCTGATTCACTGACCAAAATAGCAGACTTTGACATTGATTTATTAAGAATATCTAAAGTACCATCAGTAGATGCTCCATCAATAATAATATGTTCAACCTGAGGATAGTTTTGCTCGCGAAGACTGGCAAGAGAGGCGCCGATAGTTTCTGAGGCGTTAAATACAACAGTAATTATTGATATTTTCATTTAAATAAATTAACGGCAGTAAAATCAATCTTATATGCCTCCATCATCAGCTGGTGCACTAGTTATGGTATCTTATACATTAAATACATCAGTAATTACCGAAATTTTAATAGGCATTTGCAGTCGACTAAATTTATTTTATTAATAACGATGTCAATTAGTAAAAGTTAAATCATATGGGGAGCTAAGTAAGCCATACCACAGATAATGTTTCTCGATATTTTGCTTCAGCAAATGAATCTACGACAAAATCTCTAATTTTATTTCTGTCATAAGCCTGTGATGCCCCTAGAAATTTCTCAAACTGGTTGAAAATTGAGGTTACGCTTTCTTTATCTACCAAAGCACCGTTAAACTCATATATATATTTTGAAATATCCCCAGTATCACAAGATATCACGTAGCAACCACAGAGCATTGCGTCCAAAATAGATAGGGGTAAATACTCTGCCTTATAGAAGGTGGGCAATGCAAATATGTCTGTTTTAGATAATACCTGCCACTTTCTATCTCCATCTAAATATGGATAATATGTAATGCGTTTTTGATCAACCAATTCATCGAGTAATTCGTAATGACCATCAACAAATTTAGGTCCAGCGATCCATACTTGACAATCAGGATGATTCCTTAAGAAAAGAGTGCAGGCCTCTAAAAAATAGTTAAATCCTTTTTCGGGAATTAAGTTAGACATAAATCCCAAAGTAATCGTGGAATTTATTTTAGCGGACTCAAAAAATTCTTTTGAGCCGTCAATTGACCCATTGGAAATAAATGCTGGCAAATGGATAAATTCCTTCTCAAAGCTAAGCGGACAACATGTAGATATAGTATCATTTACCTCATCCTCCATACGAGAACCCAACACAACAAAAGTGCAGGTGTTTTTGCTTACAAGGATGAAAAAAAACTTTCTTTCAAATGCCGAAAGGGAATCTATAAAATCCCGAAAATCATTTCCGACTATATGATAGAAAAGTTTGGCGCCAGAAAAATAAGCCAGCGTCAGCGGAAAAAGATCTCGAAACCAAAAACTTTTTCTAGTCCTGTTTGCGACTATGTAAACACATTTAATATTATTGAAATATGATGTTTTTGCAAAATTTGCTAAATACTTAACCCAATTAAAAAAAAACATTTTCGATTTTTCTGGTTGCTCCAGCAACACAAGCCGGCTCTCATCTATATTTTCACCAAGGATTTTAAGAAGAAATCTTGCAGTATTTATCTGTCCAGTCACTTTTCCATCCATAACGGCGGAAAAGATAGTTTTACCACTGTTAAATATATTCTTAGATTGATTAAGCATCTAGAACCGGTTCAGTATCTCAATGGCGCTATCAATTACATAGTTTTGCTGTGGCTCCAGCCCTGGCCAGAGTGGTAACCTAACAATTCGATCCGCAAGATCGCTGGTGAAATTCATATCTGAGCCTACACGACCACTACGAATGCCGTGCGGAGATGAATGCAATGGTACATAATGAAATGTACAGGCAACCCCCTTCCCCTTCATAGCTTCAATAAATTTGGTGCGCAAAACTAGGGATGGCAAGATCAAATAGTATATGTGAGCATTATGCGTACATTCACTTGGCACAATAGGGCGCCTTACAATACCTGATTTTTCGAATGACTCAAATGCAAGATGGTATTTATCCCAAATATTAAGACGCATTTTAGTTATATCTTTGGCAGCATCCAACTGGGCAGATAAATAAGCGGCATTCAGTTCACTTGGAAGGTATGAGGACCCTGTTGCAACCCAGTTATATTTATCCACTTCTCCGCGGAAAAATTTACTTCTATTTGTGCCTTTTTCTCTCACCATTTCAGCTCGCTCAGCAATTTTAGGATTGCTCGTCAGAAAAGCACCTCCTTCGCCACAGCTAATATTTTTAGTAGCATGAAAGCTTATTGCTCCCATATCGCCAATTGCGCCCAAGGCACGTCCTTTATACGAGGACATTATTCCCTGGGCGGCATCTTCAATCACCAACAAATCATGATCGTTGGCAATTCTAAGGATTTCATCCATTTCGCATGCAACGCCAGCATAATGAACAGGAAGAATTAAGCGCGTTCGCTCAGAAATTGCACCGAAAATTAGCCTCTCATCTATATTTAAAGTATCAGGGCGAATATCAACAAATACTGGAATTGCTCCACGCAAAACAATAGCATTGGCTGTAGAAACGAAGGTGTAAGAAGGCATAATCACTTCATCACCAGGGCTTAAGTCAGTCAAAAGAGCGGCCATTTCAAGCGCGGCAGTTGCAGATTGCGTTAAAAGCGGAAATTGAGAACCCAATTCCTTACTCAACCAACTATTGCAACGTTTGGTATAGGCGCCATCGCCTGATAAAGCATTTGACTCAATTGCATCCCTTATGTATTCGAGCTCACGCTCTCCGACATGGGATTTATTGAATGGAATCATTGGCCCTCCAATTGCTTGAATAATGTAAGATTATTTGCATCTATATTTATATCAGCAAAAGGAAGGGGATTATCTGAAGCCCAAAAATAAAGATTTAAGCGATCTGGAGAATGCGTTTCAAATACAAAAACTTTACTAAAAAAATTTGATAGAAAGCCGTGTAATTCTTGCGCATTAGAAAAAGTAAGTTCAGGTATGGCCAAATTTTCTGATTTTTTTTGCGCGATAGTATATCCAGAAAAAATTCTTTTTTTTTCACTTATTCTAGATTTTATATTTTTAAATATATTTGTTACTTCAATTTGTGTAAAGTATTCCAATAACGGAAAACCAAAATCCCAAATGACATTATCAAATTGGCCCTCAGGCATCGAATTTGTGATATTTGCAATTTCGTAGCTAATATTTGGCGCTGAATTTTTAAGTCTTGCATTAGCAATTGCTTTTTCATCAGAATCGCAGGCCACGATACTACTGGCCCGTAATGAATAAAAATTACGACTATTAAATCCATCGCCACATGACAATTCAAGAACTTTACCACCACTTAAGATTATGGAAGAAAAAACCCCGCGCTGTAACCACATCGCGTCGCGTGTTTTCATCCATTTGTAAAACAAATCAATATGATGGTCAGTATGCTGGGGCTTAGGAGGCAAACCCCATTGCACCATCATAAGCCGCCAATGTGCATTAGCAGCCCAGCGCCTTGCAATGAATTCTTCAAATGAAATTATTCTCTCAAGAATGTCTTTAAAAAAATATTTATTCATGATTTTTTAAGCCTGAGTAGATTTTCAGAAAAAAATTGGCGATCTGGTTAAAAATATATCGCGCCAGTCGCCTTGGAAACCATCGAGTCTTCTTATAAAAAAGCTTAACAGCGTCTAGTGCTTGTATAGACTCGATGATTGGGACTCTATTGACCTCAATAGATCTGCAGCTAAGCTGCACATCAAAATCACTCGTGGCATTGCAATGTACTCCACTATTATCATTACCGATATTCCTCACAAGACTATGCCCCGGATAAAGCGTCATCATCCCTCTAAGAAATACACTGGCTTGCCAGCGTATTGCCCATGACTGATTTCGGCCCATTACTTGATTTTCAAGCATCTTTACGTAAGGATAGTATCCGCCGAGATTAAATTCGTGCTTTAAACCACGTGAGTTAATCTCTGAAAGTAAAGATGCGCCATCGGGATTAAAAAGGCTCCATGCTCGTCTCCAGGTAGCCCAACCCCAACAATCTGCGCCCTTAAGAAAAAAAACTTCTGGTAATTTAGTGCCTACGGGCAAAGAGTACCCATTAATAGCCGCCACGATAGGATCATCCTTGTATAGTTCTAACGCTTCATTCATATACTTTAAGAAGAATGGAGAGACCAATATGTCATCTTCTAATATTATGGCTTTGTTCTGAGTAGTCAAAACCTCGGTTACTCCAGAGATAATAGAACTGGCTAGCCCATAATTTTCTGATCTTTCAATAAGGTCTACTGACTTAAAACCACTAATGGATTTACAAAACGCTCTAACCTTTCTGACCTCAAAGACATCTGAATCACTTTTAGGGCCATCAGCATAAATAACGAGAGTAGAGTTTCTTGACTCTTCATTCTCTAATAAGGATTCAATTATCTTCTTTGTATGATCTAGTCTTTTATAGACAAACAAAACTATTGGAGCAAGATTCATATTCTTGCATTCTTAAAAAAAAGGGTGTCGTAAACCTTACAAATCGGTGTATAGTCTTGCGCGCAGAGATATCTAACAGAGTCTAAAGACGCGATATCCAAAAGGTCAACTCTTAATATTTCAACCAAAATATACTCTGGTCTAAAAATTTCCCAGTCATTAGACATCAATACTTCATATTCAAAACCCTCAACATCTATAGTTAGAAAATCAATTAATTTTCCCGAAGGTAGATGCTTATGAAGAATATCTGATAATGTGTTAACCTGAATAGAATCAACATTAATAATTTTGTAAGGATCAACCTGCTTTAGCAGTGCCTCCTGTTCATTGAAAGTGTTTAATGCCGGCTCATTAAATTGATAAAAGGATAAAGATCCGCTCTGAGTATAAACGCCCAACTCTAAGTTAATATCTCTTTTTCTCCTGCTATTAAATAAATTCATAGAGCTAGGGTTGGCATCAATATTAATCCCGCTCCAGCCTTTTTTATAAAATAAATATGTATTTGAAAACCTAGTGGGATGGTGAGCACCCACATCAACATAAAAGCCATTTCTTTTGCCCTGAAAATATCTATTTAGAACAAGGTCTTCCCCGTTTTGACCAAAACATTTCTCTGAAATATCTAGATATCTACGAATAAACTTCCCTAAAAAATTTTTCATCTAGCTTTCATTTTTCATAATCGGAATTTACAAGTTAAAATTTTACAACTCTAATTTAACATACAATATTTTATGACCCATAGAATTGGATACAGACCTGACATTGACGGATTAAGGGCTGTTGCCTTGCTTCTTGTTGTAGTGTTTCACGCATATCCATCGTATCTACCTGGTGGTTTTATTGGGGTTGATATTTTCTTTGTGATCTCTGGTTTTTTAATTTCTAGCATTCTTATCGAAGAAATTAGTGTAAATAAATTTTCGGTTTTTGATTTTTATAGTCGTCGAATACGTAGAATTTTTCCTGCTCTTCTTGTAGTTTTATTTTTCTCTTTATTTGTCGGCTGGTTCACCCTATTTTCAGATGAATATCTTCAACTTGGGATAAGCGTTATTGCTGGTGCTGGCTTTTTTGAAAATCTACTGCTAATAAGCCAGCTTGGATACTTTGACACCTCAAGCGACCTAAAACCATTACTGCATTTATGGAGTCTAGCGGTAGAAGAGCAATTTTATTTAATTTGGCCAGTTTTTATATGGTTTATATATAAAAGTAGATTTAGTATGTTTAAAACTATTTTTATTATATTTATTTCATCATTAGTTTATAACCTTTACGCCACTATAGTTGGCTTCGAAAATATTTTTTACTCACCAGTTGTTAGATTTTGGGAGCTTCTGTCGGGATCATTCATTTACTTTATTTATAAAAATAAGATTAACATTAAAAAATCAAGTATTCAAAACATTTCATCAATTTTAGGTTTAGCTCTCATTTTTTGTAGTGCCTTTTTATTAAATAAAGACTCTAAATTTCCAGGATGGAATGCGATACCTCCGGTTTTGGGTGCCTTTTTAATAATTGCATCGGGTAACAAGTCGCAGTTCAACAGCAAAATTTTATCGTCAAGACCAATGGTTTTCATTGGTCTGATAAGTTATCCATTCTATTTATGGCATTGGCCATTATTGAGCTTTTATAGAATAATTTTTTATCAAAAAAATTCTTTTATACCCTTTCTTATCATCTTAATCAGTGCGATTCTGGCATGGCTGACTTATATTGGAATTGAGCAACGGATTAAGAGACTTAAACATCTTATGCCAATTTTGTCAGGAATGATGATTTTTGCTTCAGTGTCTGGTGGAGTAATATTTATTAATAATGGCTTTCCTAATCGTCTCGCTAGCTATGAAAAATACAATGATCATCCATATATAAAGGACAGTCGATCTACGCCTAGTTGCATAAAACAATATTCCTATCTTTTTAAGCCAACTTTTGATATTAAGCGCGACTTTTGCATAAATTATCCATCTAGCGAGATTCTTATTCTAGGGGACTCCCACGCAGAACAGATTTTTGATAGCTTTACTGTGAGCAACGTTCAAAATATTACGAGGCTTGGACGAGGCTCATGCCCACCTATTCCATTTTTTAATGTGGTAGATAGCTGGTTAAAGTGTGAACCTACCGTCGAAAATTTATTCAACTATGCAAAAGAAGGTAACTTCAAACTGACAATTTTTGCAGGCGTTTTTGGAAGATTGTTTAATGGCGAGTATCAAACTACTCAATCCTTAGAAGAGAAGAAATTGAACATACAACGTTTTATGCGTGAACTTGGTAACTCAAAAATTACTACGCTTATTATTTTAGACAATCCTAAACTTCCATTTCAGGGGATTGAATGCCTTAAAAGGCCATTTCACTCTAGTCCATTGCGTGGCTGTTCTTTTAGCAGATCGTTTCATGAACAGACAATCTCAACATATAGGCAAATTTTTATTTCAAGCGCAAAGCCCTATCCAAATATAAAAATCCTAGACCCTACAAATTTATTTTGCAATTCAGATCATTGTTTTGCATACAACACTGATGGCTTGCTTTATCTGCTTGATGATAACCATCTGAATAGACGCGGATCAAAATTGATAACTGATCAAGTTATAAAAATGTATCCAGCTCTTTTTAATAAGAGCCATATGATCATTCGATAGCTGACTACGCAGTTAAATCCCCGAATTTCCCATGGACGGTAAATCCACGCGGAAGATTCCCTTGTCTGACTTTTTTACCATTCAATAGACCGGAATAAGCAATGGCTAGCAAAATCTCCTGCGATAACTCTATTTCATCAGGATCAATTGAGAGAGGCTCATTATTTTTTATTGCAAGCTCTAACTCGTTAAATGAGCGTTGCGCCCCGCTCATTATGGCTTCGCAATCTACATGGACTACCTCATTGAAATAAGGGCCTGCCTGACCTCTTTTGCGCAGCTGTATAAAAGCCCCATCTCCAGCTATCAAGATCGTTCCACTTTTTCCATACAAAACTACATCATTACCGCCGCCCTGAGTAATGAGCCCAGAAATACCATTGCTGAATTGAATAAAAGCACTTTGAACTACAGGATCGCATTCAATCGCATTCTCATTACCCTGATATTTTTCTCTAAATAGACAACTTGCCTGTACAAAATCAAAAGTTTTTGCATTTGAAAAATATGTCATGATATCCACCGAATGGGGATGGCTCCACATTAGCAATGTTGAGCCAATACTCACTGAAATTTGTACAAGCTCACCTATAACTCCATCTGCGACCATCTTTTTACAAAGCCGAAAGGCGTCCATATACCTACGTACAGTTCCATAAGCAATTTTTGTACCATATTGACGTACAAGATTTAGAGTTTCTACACAACTTTCCTGATTGGTACTTAATGGCTTTTCAATGTATATACCCTTTACACCACTTATTATTGAAAAGTTAAGAATATCGCATCGCCCCGGCGTTCTGGTTGCCACTGAGATAATATCTGGCTTAACCTGATTTATAAGGTCTCGGTAGTCATGATAACAATTTGTTATGTTGAACATTCCAGCTGCACGTTGTAAATTTTCAGAATTTAAATCACATAATGCAACTAATTCCAAACCAGAATTAGCTTTAATTGCTTCTGCATGATTTACAGGATAGGCACCCTGGCGTGTGCTATCATTTAGCTCCGACCTTGTATAAGCTCCAATTCTTCCACACCCAATAAGACCAACAGTTAATTTTCTATTGTCCAATCTAGAACCCCAGTAATTAAATTCTGATCTCTTAATGCCATTCTTTCATACAGAGAATTCAAATCTCTCCATGGTATTACCGCCGAAATAATCTTAGACGCTGGCAATCGATTATTTTTAATCTGCCCAAGCAAAAACTCGCAGTTGCGCTTAATCGTAAACCTTATGTCATGGGGTGGAACATCTACATCTGGAGAGTATCCACAACATATAATTTTGAGTTGTGAATCATAAAAGTACTGGGAATCCAGTGGATTAAACGATGGGATTGGTTCAGCCCGCCCTGGAAATCCGAGTACACAAATCACACCCTCCTTGCGAACAGAGCTAATTGCCACTCTCCAGTCTGACCATGAGGATGATGTGCTTACTAACAAATCAACGCCTCCATTTGTAATAGCCATAAGCTCCTGAGAACAATCAAGCCCGGTCTTCTGATATATTTTTTTAGCGCCAAATTCTAGTGCTAATTTTTCGCGATACCCTTGATTGCTAATTCCATAAACCTCCGCTCCAAATGCATTTGCAAGTGCAATTGAGGTAAGCCCCAGTGCACCCAGCCCTAATACTGCGACACTATATCCAGGCCTAAATCCACCTTTTAGAAGTGCGTTATAACCTAAATGGAATAGGTATGTAGTTGATGCATTCACTAAATTTGCATTTTCAGGAACTATGCATGCAATCTTATCTTCGTCGCAAATAAAAGCAGATCTATGCGATTGAAAATTAAGCACCAAATCACCAACCATAAAGCGTGTCACTGCATTTCCAACCGCCAGGACCTTAGCAATATTACAGTAGCCAATTACCCTGGGATAAATTGGTCCTGGTCGCAAAGGTGGCTCACCTTTATAGGCAGCAATCTCAGTCCCCGGTGAAATTGCAGAATAAAGTGTTTTGCAAAGAACCTGATTGCCAAGCATTTGAGACTCATACAGCATCTCTGTTTTGATAGTTAAATTCTTGGGGCCTAGCAGCTCATACTTATTCGAATTTAATATTAAACTCAATTACCCACTCCAATTCGTCTAATGCATCCATAGTATTTGTATATTTCATTTCTAAATACGTTAAGCATTTTGATGCACTCTTCACTATCATCTACTGGATGAGATTGTGTTGTGACTCGAATTTCACCATTAGAAATACTGGTTTCAATTATATTCTTATTTCTATAATAAAAAAATATCCCAAATAACTTAGGAGATAAAAGAATATACTTCTCTAGATGCGAGCGCATAAAGGCAAAAAATTTTCTACGATACCTTACACCCATTACTCTTATGCCAATAGCTCGATAATTAATACCAATCCACTTCAAGACCTCCATATCATGCTCAAGAGTTCTTTTGGGCTGAATCTTGCCCTGAATAAATAACTCAAGCTCCGCCAAATCTTTAGGCTGATGAGACATCTTCTCAATGGGAAATGCAGAGTTTCCAGGGAAGCATGCCACCACAGGAATGTTTAGTACTGCACTTTCTAAACCCATCATTGACCAACTCACCATAGAAAATGAGGAGTTAAGAAGTACATAATAGCTTGATATAGTTTGCTCAGCTTCAATGATATAGAAATTTTTTAGTGCTCTAGCCTTTTGAAGGGCCGCATAAATATATTGATGCTCAACAGCTTCAACTGAATCCCTTTTATTTGGCTTTAATCTAGGATGAATTCTAATAACATAACCAATATCTGGACTGGCCTTATCAATGATAAAGTTTAGCCATTCAATTTGATTTCCGAAAAATGTATTGTCTTGTTTAAAGCCATATACAACCT